>JANFXS010000033.1 GCA_024460105.1 Anaerotignum faecicola | reverse complement strand
ACGGTGTGCCTATCCAGTTTGATGAGACGGCACACCGTGATCAATGGCAGTTTCTATGGCCTGAAGGTTATTGATTGTCTCCGCCTTTGTTACGCCCTGCTCGTAGGGAAGAGACCAGTCATAACCGTAATTGGGGATTCCCAGGCTGATCTTTTCCGCCGGTATTTCCGTCAGGGCGTACTCTGCCACACGTCTGACCATATTGATCGGAGCTACGGCCATGGGTGGGCCATAGGTGTACCCCCATTCATACGTCATCAGCAAGACCCGGTTGGCCGCCTCTCCCAACAGTCGGTAATCGATCCCTTCATAGAGCAGCCCCCTCTGATCTCTGGCCGTCTTAGGAGCCAGCGCAACGCTTACCTGATATCCGAACAGATTCATCACCTGCCTCACAAGCTTGACAAATTCCGCATACTCCACCCGGTCCTCGGCCAGTACGTATTCAAAATCAATATCCACTCCGCCGTAGCCTTTCTGTGTCATGGTTCGCCCCAGTTCCCATATGAGAGTCTTCTGC
The DNA here is from genome assembly GCA_024460105.1 of Anaerotignum faecicola. NCBI lineage: Bacteria > Bacillati > Bacillota > Clostridia > Lachnospirales > Anaerotignaceae > Anaerotignum > Anaerotignum faecicola. The sequence goes on along the minus strand of JANFXS010000033.1, from coordinate 193 downwards.
ACATCGGGACTGCGCACCAGCGTCGTCACCAGATTATTGTTGAATCTCCCATCCTCTCCCAGAGGCGTCAGTGTCAGGACAGGCCGCACTCCGGCTGCCGCAGCCGCAGTTACCATCCAGCTGTCATCAGCCAACGGGGGAACTAAGTCCCCCTCCGTCGTAAATCCATAGGAAAAGACAGATAGATCCGTCA
>JANFXS010000032.1 GCA_024460105.1 Anaerotignum faecicola | reverse complement strand
GGATTAACAATGAAAAAGCGCGGCTGAGCGCGTAATACAAAATTGATTTCAGGAGGAAGTTATCTATGAACGGAATTTCAGGACAGGATTTTATCTTAGGTTGTTCAGCAATCGGTGCGGGCCTTGCGATGATCGCAGGTATCGGACCTGGTATTGGACAGGGTATCGCCGCAGGTCACGCAGCAGCAGCAGTAGGCCGCAATCCGGGCGCAAAGTCTGATATCACATCCACCATGCTTTTAGGCCAGGCCGTTGCCGAGACAACAGGTCTTTACGGTTTCGCTGTCGCTGCTATCCTTATGTTCTTAAAGCCATTCAGCTAAAGAAAAGAACGGATAAGAATAGAGAGCGAGAGGAGGCGAAACCTTGGAACGATTATTGGGATTTGACCCACAGCTGCTTTTCGATGCGTTTGTGACGGGCATTAACGTCTTTATCCTGTTTTTCGCATTATCCTATCTGCTGTTCAATACCGTGCGTGATGTTCTGGAGAGAAGAAGACAGAAGATTGCCGGGGAACTGAAGTCCGCTGCCGATGACAAAGAAGCTGCGAAGGCCATGAAGGAAGAGTACCAGACACGGCTTACCAGCGTCAATAAAGAAGCGGAACAGATATTAGAGGATGCGAGAAAGAGAGCAAAGCAGCGCGAAGCGGAAATACTTACAGAAGCCAGGGAAGAAGCGAACCGCATTATTGAGAGGGGTAACCGCGAA
>JANFXS010000031.1 GCA_024460105.1 Anaerotignum faecicola | reverse complement strand
ATTCCGATGAGTACCAGGACTATATCGATCTTGTAACGAAAGAGATTGAGGATACGCTTTCCGAACAGCGGTCCGCGATACGGTACCGCGATGTGACAGACGAGGCGAACAGAGCGTTAAATGACGCCAGAAGGGAACTGACGGAAAAGACGGCGGAGACCGACCGGAAGCTGGATGATGCGGCCCGGCAGATTGCAGATGCACAGAAGAAAATCGACGAGGGAAAGGACGATATTAAAAAGGGCCGTGCGGATCTGGAAAAAGGGAAAACTGATTTAGAAAATGCCAACAACGATCTGGAAGACGGAAAACGGACATTGGCGGAAAAGGAACAGGAGTTAGCGGACGCTAAGGTAACGCTGGCGGAGAAAGAACAGGAACTGGAAGACGGGAAAGTGACACTGGCGGAAAAGGAGCAGGAGCTGGAGGACGCCAAAAAGGAAGTTGCGGACAAGGAAAAAGAGCTGGAGGATGCCCGTAAAAAATTCGACGAGGAGCTGCCGGGGGCCCGTATGGAGCTGGATGACGGATGGCTGGAATACGAGATTGGGCTGGAAGAATACGAAGATGGAAAGGCGGAGCTGGAGGAACAGCAGGAAACCCTGAAGGAGGGCTGGAAAGAGTACCGGAAAAATGCGCCGGAGGTGGAACGGAATTTAAAGAAAGCCTTAAACGGGCTGATCGCCATGGGGGTTCCTCTGGATATCACGCCTTCT
>JANFXS010000030.1 GCA_024460105.1 Anaerotignum faecicola | reverse complement strand
AACGGCGTGCCGTGGAGCTTTAAAAAGAATACTTGCTGAATATGGATTTGAATTATCTGCTGGTCAGGGCTTTCATATGACACGAAAAACATTTGCCACAAGAATGCTTCGGGCAGACAACAAACTTGATGATATTTCCAATGCTCTCGGACATGCACGTCAGGAAACAGCAGAGGTATATCTTGAACGTGACGAAGATAAAATGAGGCTCTGCCCTCTGGAATTTGGAGGTGTTTTATCATGACATACATTTTTGAGAGCGGTCTGGCACATCATATCGAAGGACTTATACAGCAAAAACGAGCTGATGGATATGCCTATAATTCCGAAGAAAAGCTATTAAAACGCTTTGATACCTTTTGCGTACAGAATTATCCGGAACTGACAACAGTCACCTATGAAATGGCAGCCAAATGGTCAGAAGCCAGACCGGGCGAAGGAGATGCCTATCATAATCGCCGTATGTCGATGGTGAAGGTGCTGAGTGAATATATCCTTTCCCTTGGTCAGGAAGCATACATTCCTAATTTTTTCTGCAAGGCTTACCGTCCGGTTCTTTACATTCCATCAAAAGAGGAAGTTAAGGAACTGCTACAGAAAATGGATATCCGCACGTCTCATAATTCAGAGCAATTTAGACTCGATAGAGAGTGCAAGATTCTTTTTCTCCTATATTTTTGCTGCGGTCTGCGTCTGTCAGAAGGGCGATTGCTAAAATGGGA
>JANFXS010000029.1 GCA_024460105.1 Anaerotignum faecicola | reverse complement strand
CAGCACCACACCTTTTCCACCGTACTTATGGCCGTCTCCACCATCTCGTCGATCTTTTCTTTCAGCTTCTCTACCGAGCGCTCAATCATCTTCAAATTCGGTTTCGTCACCGGATGCTTTGCAACGAAGATCGTACAGCAGTCTTCGAACGGCAGAACCGAAGTCTCATACGTTCCGATCTTTTCAGCCACATCCACGATCTCCTGCTTGTCGAAGCCGATTACCGGACGGAATACCGGCATGGTACACGCGGCGTCTGTGGCGGCCAGGGACTGCATGGTCTGGGATGCCACCTGTCCGATGCTCTCCCCGGTGATTATTGCCTGTGCTCCCGCATCTGCAGCCAGACGCTCCGCAATCCGCATCATATAGCGGCGCATGATGATCGTCAGCTCCTCGTGGGGACACTGGTCATAGATGTAGAGCTGGATATCGGTAAAGTTCACGATATGCAGATGAATGGGGCCTGAATATTTAGAAACCAGCTTCGCCAGATCAACGACTTTCTGCTTTGCACGCTCACTCGTATAAGGCGGCGCATGGAAATAGACGGCGTCAATCTTCACGCCGCGTTTGGAGATCATATAACCTGCCACAGGGCTGTCGATTCCGCCGCTTAAGAGCAGCATGGCCTTTCCATTCGTGCCTACCGGCATACCGCCCGGCCCCGGAATGACCTTTGAGTAGATATTGATCCGGTTTCTCACCTCCACATGGAGCATGACCTCCGGCTG
>JANFXS010000028.1 GCA_024460105.1 Anaerotignum faecicola | reverse complement strand
AAACTGAAACGCATTGAAGATGTCATCCGCCTCCGGGAAGACTCTTCTCGTCTCGTACTCATGTTTGACCTTCTTATAAAGTTCCCTGTAATATGGCTTTTTAAACTCCACGCTCAGTGGCTCCAGCCAGTCATTATCGATCGCACCCATATTGCTGTAATTTCCTTTCGTATTGTTCTGTATTACCTGCCTGATCCCCTCCGCTATAATCTCATGGGCAGTCCCCGGGCCGCCAGGAAACGTTTTAACTCCATGATCTCCAGCTCCTTATAGTGGAACAGGGAGGCCGCCAGCGCAGCGTCTGCCTTTCCCTTCGTCAGGGCATTGTAAAAATGCTCTGTCGTCCCTGCGCCGCCCGATGCGATAACCGGTACGGATACAGAGTCTGCAATAACTGCGTTCAGTTCATCGTCATATCCGGCCTTTGTGCCGTCGCAGTCCATGCTGGTAAGGAGAATCTCCCCCGCGCCCATGCGGTCCGCCTTCATGGCCCATTCCACAGCATCGAGCCCCGTATCGATACGGCCGCCGTTTTTGTATACATTCCATCCGCTTCCGTCTTCCCGCCTTCTGGCATCGATGGCAACGACCACACACTGGCGCCCGAATTTATCTGCAGCCTCGGAGATCAGTTCCGGTGTATTGATGGCAGAGGAATTGATGGATATCTTATCCGCCCCCTCCCGCAGAAGCAGTTTAAAATCATCAACCGTACGGATACCGCCGCCCACGGTAAATGGAATA
>JANFXS010000027.1 GCA_024460105.1 Anaerotignum faecicola | reverse complement strand
CGGAAGGCGCAAACTTCAACGGCATTAAACTTTTAGACGGTTCTCTCGGCGGCGCGAAAGTTACGACGACAGACAGCGTGGCGGCGGTGCAGGCAAACCCGGGAACTCCCGGCGGCGCAACGGGCGGTACTGTCAATGCGGCGAAAATACAAGATGGTGACAATAATACTAAGAAAGGTTCTTTCAGCCTTACATTCACGGCCGTAACGGGATTTAAAGACGGGGAAAAGGGCGCAAAAGCCAAATATACTATCGGCGACAAAACGGTTGAGATTGATATAACAAAAGATATGACGGCCGACGAAGTTGCCAAGGCTGTTAAAGATAAGTTAGGCGAAGTTACGGTAGGAGGTCAGAAGTTTACTGTTTCGGCAGATAATGGAAACGGTCAATTGACTCTTGAAGCTGTCGATACAAAAACTACAACGCTTGACGGCCTAATGGCGGGCATGACGGGAAATACTACTGCTGGAACAATCGGTAAAGTCGATGCGAAAGACGGAGTACAGGGCAAAATATCCATGGACTTTGACGGAAGGGTCGGAACGGACGTAATCGGCGGAACGCTTACGGTAGGCGAAGGCGATAACGCGAAAGTTTATGAATTTGTAAAGGCAGGCGAAAAAGCGACTATAGACGGCGCTACGGCTATTGAAATTGCGGAAGACGCCGACGCTAAAGCGATTGCGGCGGCAGTAGGAGCGGCAGTAACGGGAGTTGAGAATGCAGACGGCGAGGCATACG
>JANFXS010000026.1 GCA_024460105.1 Anaerotignum faecicola | reverse complement strand
TGAGGTTGACCTTGAATATGGGGACACGGGTTTTGAGTATTACGTTCAGGTGGTAAACAACAAAGATTTATCCTGTGCCACGAAAGCATTTGCCAGACTGGTGATTGATGATGTATTTGTAGTCAATCAGATCTCTGTGAAAAGATCCTTTGCCGGGAATAACTTTGTAGCCATGCCTTCCCAAAGAAGGATGATCGACGGTAAGGCAGAATATCAGGATATTGCATATCCGGTAACAAAGGATTTTCATGACACGCTGTACGGAGATATCATGAAACAGTATGAACAGAATCTGGATAAGCAGCGGACTGCGAAAGAAAAGGCAAGGTAGTTATATGGAGAAGAAAATCAAAATTACCATAGGAAACCTGGAAGAACTGATGGAGAATGAGGAGTGGGAAACGGAAAACTTTCTTTTTGAGGAAGATGAGGAACACCAGGTTTGGCTGGATAAAAACTACTTGATTCTCCGGGGGCTTGGATTGGAAATACATAGCGGCGTCTGGTACGAAAAATATGAAGATGATAAAGACGGTAACTTTGAACCAGATTTTGATTTTTATATGTTTTTTGATGCCGAAACAAAGGTTTATCTGTACATGGAACAGGGGAGGTCCCTGATTACCTGTATCCACAATTTTACCGGGTTGAGTTGGGAAGAGATTGAAGGGCAGGCATGTGAAGTTGTTTTGACGGACCAGAATATAGTTGTAGAAGACCAGTTCTTGATCTTTGAATAGCCTGTAAATGAAAA
>JANFXS010000025.1 GCA_024460105.1 Anaerotignum faecicola | reverse complement strand
AGTCGGTGACCTGACCTGCAAAGGGAGGAGCCGCCGAAGGTGAAGCCAGTGACTGGGGTGAAGTCGTAACAAGGTAGCCGTATCGGAAGGTGCGGCTGGATCACCTCCTTTCTATGGAGACATGGTTAGTTACTCAACTGTTTGGTTTTGAAAGTTCAATGAGCCTGAAAGAAGGCGGAATTGACAAATAAATTTGCGGTGACGATGCGTTTATGGGACACACCCGTTTCCATGCCGAACACGATGGTTAAGACATAAACGGCCGATGATACTTGGTGGGAAGCCGCCCGGGAAAGTAGGTGGTTGCCGCAATCAAATAAACTTTAACTGCAAACAAGCGCTGAGGGCTCATAGCTCAGCCGGTTAGAGCGCGCGCCTGATAAGCGCGAGGTCGGTGGTTCGAGTCCACTTGAGCCCACTTTTAAACAAAGTTTAAGAGTGAGGGAAACGGTAATAAATAAAACGGTTCAGAAAATTTAAAACAATTATGGGGGTTTAGCTCAGCTGGGAGAGCACCTGCCTTGCAAGCAGGGGGTCGCGAGTTCGATTCTCGCAATCTCCACTTAAAGGATAAAACCTTTTAAAAAAATAAAAGCCGTAAAAGGCAAAAGCAATAGAATTAATATATAATAAATACTGTACCTTGAAAACTGAATAAAGTATAAACGAGTCAAGAGATTCTGAGAGCAGAGATGTTCAAAGGATCGACAATCGAGAAAAGCAAAGTAAGTAGTAAAGCAAAAGAAGCCGAGTAAGCGGAAG
>JANFXS010000024.1 GCA_024460105.1 Anaerotignum faecicola | reverse complement strand
ATATATTTTTTCAATTTATCAGAATACACCACAACTATTTGCTGATTACCTAAAAGACCATTTTTTTGAATATCCTCGGTCAGATTAAGCATATACTGTATCCCTACCGCATCAAATAATTTTTTCAGAGTATCTTTCTCATTACTACCTACTGTATGACGTGGATTTTCGTAATAATTCAACAACTCACCAACTTTTATCCTTTGAATACTTCCACTCATATTTTTATTCTCCTAATACTTTTAATAAACCTTCCTCATTAGGCCGTCTCAACTTCTCAGAAAAAAACATTACCTCACTACCTGCTTTTTTACTTTGCAGAGAATACTGTAATTCAAATTCTAACCTATCCATTTTTGAATACATATTTTTTATAGCATTTACATTATCATATGTCACAATCCATTTTCTATGTTTCATTTTTATCATAATATATTGAGACAAATTCACATGATCTCCATGCAAATAAAAATTCGTGTATAAACCAGGTCCCTTACTATAATATGGCGGATCAAAAAAAGTAAATGATTTCCTCGTTTTTAATATTACATTATCAATTAAGTCCAATGCTTCCATATTATATAATGCAATTTTCTCTCTATTCTCCGCAATTTTTTTTATTTGGTCTATCAATTTAGTTTTATTAAATCTACAGTCTATACTATAGTCTCCATCTTGATTCAGCCCTCCAATAGGACCAGCTTTATCAATAATCCCTGATCTATTCGTTCTATTCAAAAAAAAAGTAGAAAAACCTATATCCAATCTACTATGTGTATTAATTTGCTCCCTAATTACTTTTTGC
>JANFXS010000023.1 GCA_024460105.1 Anaerotignum faecicola | reverse complement strand
AAAGTGTCTTGTTCTCATCCATCAGCTTCGCGGTATTTAGCAGCGACCGGGTGGATGCAACCTCTTCACGCCGGGTAATCACATTGGCCTGAGCCCTCTTTTCCGCGATCAGTACCGTATTCATGATATCCCGAATCTCTCCGGGAAGGATAATATCCTTGATACCGATGGTCTGGACCTCCACACAGTACTGCTCCTGCTCTTCCCTCATACGCTGTGCCAGAAATCCGGCAATGGCTTCCTTCTGTTCCAGAATCTCATCCAGGCGGTAGCGGCCTATGTATTCCCGCACAATCAGCTGAATGCGGGTATAAAGCTGGTTTTCTACCCCCTTAATGGTCTCCACCAGCCGCCTCGGGTCTGCGATTCGGTATGTAGCGGTCAAATTCAGCCGGATTCCAACCCGGTCTGCCGTCAGAATTTCCTGGCCGCTAATCTCCAGTTCCTTCATCTTTAAATCCACGACGCGGCATAAAACATCCCTGGCATACAGCCAGTAATAATACGTTCCGGGCCCCAGCTCATCCGTCAGAATATTATCCTGATACAACAGCCCCTTCTCCCCCGGCAGGATCTCAATCTTCTTATAATACTGCTGGTCAATCAGACGCAAAAGGCTCTTTTCGACAGTCCGATCCATCGCCGGCTCTCTCATATCGATCATGCGAAGCTCACACGGTTCCCAGACATTCCAGTATGCAGCCTCCCGGTCTGTTACAACCGCACTCGCTGCATGGTTTATATACAGGACTCCCAGCTGCCCCTCCGGTACTTCCGCTATCGTTACACGACTTAAGAACACTTTGTCCTCCT
>JANFXS010000022.1 GCA_024460105.1 Anaerotignum faecicola | reverse complement strand
CTGACGGCGTTGTCAGCGAGACCTGCCAGATCAGCGCGTTTGTGGGACGCACCGAATTCTGTGAGAAGTATCCGGAAATCACTGCCAAGGTTTTGAGGGCGGTCCAGCGAGTTGACGACTGGATGGCAGAGAGCGAAGAAAATCAGAAAACGGCATTTACCACACTGGCAGAGAATACTCAGCGCGAGGAAGCATGGTTCTCTACCATGTACGGCGGTTCCAATTTCGGAATCAACTTAACAGGGCAGGATCTGCGTGTTCTGGGCGAGGTTCTGGAATTTATGAAGACCAATGATCTGCTGTCCAATCCGGATATCACCATGGACGATATTCTGGAACTGAAATACCTGGAAATCGCCGGTTATCGGTAAAAGGCGCTTACACCGGCGGCTGTCCGTCTGACTGGATGGGCCGCCGGTTTTTTGGTGCGCCCGGCGGCGCACGTTTCTAACCGGTGCAAGTCCGGAATCCGCCCGGTGGTGGGAAGGATATAGCCGAAGGCAAGGGTGTCCATCGTGAGGTGGAATCTGAAGGAAGCTGGATATGGGGAACATACTAACCCATGGGCAAATCTCTGGTCTGACGAACAGAAATCACATCAGGCCATGCGTGAGGGTAAGGCTGCCAAACAAGTCGAAGCCCAATAACCACACGGAATCATGTATGGTAAATGTGGCAGATAGATGGAGAGAAAGAAACGTGTGGTACCCGGGGAGGTCTGTGCGGAATGTCCTGAAAGGGATAACCACTATCGTGAGGTAGTGCTGAACGTAGAGAAGTCAGCAGAGGTCGTAGTAGTCGAGAGACGAAGGACCGAATCAACAGGAG
>JANFXS010000021.1 GCA_024460105.1 Anaerotignum faecicola | reverse complement strand
CAGTTCCGTCATAAGCTGTTCCCAATCCATAAACCGTCCCTCCTCGTATAATAAGTTTATAGCCAAGCAAAACAGGCTATAGACTTATTCTTTTTGTGGTATAGATGTAAGGATATTCTGTGATGTCATATCAGGAGGGGTCTCCTCCAGGAGCGCTGGTTCATCCTTTTCCCATCTATACAGTTTACATGTTACTTTATATCAGAGCTTCCCGATGCTATAATGATTCCCAGTGGAATCTTAGCTAAGGTCACTGCTGGTTCCCTCCTGCAAAGCCTATGGCTATTGCTCAATAAGCTTGCAGCCCAGACGGTGTACCATGACTGCTTACACAAATGCTGCATCCCCAGTTCTAGCCTCCAGCAGGGTATTTCTACTGGTCCAATGCTGATAACGCGAGGTTTCAGCCGGTACATCGAATCGGGATAAGCTTTGGCTCTGATTCCCCATTCTTACCTGAAAGGTGGTGATTACATATGAAGAAAATCGATTACCTCTCAACGCTTTTTGTTGGTATCGATATCGGTTCCCGTTTAAACGTTATCTCTGCTTTGAACTTCGAGCAAGAGTTCCTCATTCGGATGGCCTCCATCCCAAACTCTCAGTATGGCGCTGAACAGATGGAACTGATGATTGCCGAGGTTCTCCAACAGCATCATGAGTTCCGCTCCATCATCATTGGTTTGGAGTCCACTGGCTTTTACGGCGTCCACATTGCCAATTACCTTTCCACCTGTCAAATGCTGGCTCCCTTCTCCACGAAGGTCTACTGCCTCAATCCCAAGGAAGTGGCAAAGTATAAAGAATCCTTTAATTCCCTTGATAAGAAC
>JANFXS010000020.1 GCA_024460105.1 Anaerotignum faecicola | reverse complement strand
CTCGACCTGCGCCGCCGTCCGGTAACTCCTACGGCCCTCGTACGCCTCGTGAAACATACGATTCCAATATCTGGCGCTAAATCCTGCAAAGTAGTTTTTCATATCCATTATCCTGCCTCCTGTTTTCCACGGCTTTTCTTCCACTCTTCGAACTCCCTCATATTATCCGGATTTTCAAAATATATCTTGATAATCTCACCGAGTGATCTTGCCATTGGATTTGTAGTGCTTTCCGGTATCTGTTCTATATTCACTTTAATCATTGTTATCGCATCCTTTCATTCCCCATATATTGCCATTTGGTTACAGATCTCCTATAATCTAAGTACAGGCGTTGCAGCGCCGAGTACAAAAGAGAGGGGATATTTGTATGGAAATAGATAAATTGGTTTCTTCACTTATCTGGACTACTTTGGATAAGAAAATCAATTGGGCTGAATCGTTATATGCACCACACCCATGCGTTGACTGCAACAGTTTTTCTTTTGAAACGCCGAACAAAAGAGTGATTATCTCAAAATGTTTTAATACTAATCCAATTTTTGATGATAATGCTGAAGCAGAATACTTTATATCAATAATGCCACTAAATTCTGAAAAAACAGATAATGCGTACACTTGTGAACAACTTGCAGAATTGTTTGATATCGTCACTGACTCAATGAAGCCAGATAAAGATATTGAAGAAATTATAAACTATCTAAATAATCTATAATCTCTTTGATATCATTTTTCTCTTCATCAGTTAATGGGCGACTACACTCTAATTTTCTACTCGTAATCTTCTCGTTTTTTTTCGGACCCTGATCCATTTTGCTATCAACTATTTTTGTGGTA
>JANFXS010000019.1 GCA_024460105.1 Anaerotignum faecicola | reverse complement strand
AGGTTTACCTGGAAACCGCACTGCTCCATCGATCTCCGGACCGCTTCCCTCGTCTTCGGACTCACCTGCTCCGGATGATTTAATACTCTGGAAACTGTCTTTAAAGACACACCGCAGTGCTCAGCAATCTGCATCATATTCGCTTTTTGAATCTCAACCACCCTCTCTCCGCCTTTATTTTGTCCTACGTTGTCATTTTAGAACAAACCAATTTCATTGTCAATTTACCAGCGCATTCTTTATGCATTTATTTGAATTCTCCATTGGCGATTGTGCAGATGCACAAAGAGGATCAACATGCAAAAAAAGAACCGGATACTGGTTTAGTTGTGCCAGTATCCGGCCCTCCCCTTCTCATGATATCATCAATCCCGCTCCCGGCCCCAGAGGAAGCCCGGCCGCCATCCACAGGATAAGCAGCAGCGACCACCCGATCAGGAAGCAGATACAGTATGGAAGCATGGTGGATACCAGCGTTCCGATCCCGGAATTATCATCGTATTTCTTTGCAAACACCACAACCATGGCAAAATAGGCCATCAGCGGTGTAATGAGGTTAGTACACGAATCCCCGATACGGTACGCCACCTGCACCAGTTCCGGCGAATAGCCCAGCAGCATGAACATGGGGACAAAAACGGGAGCCAGGATCGTCCACTTGGCAGAGGCCGACCCCATAAACAGGTTAATAAGTGATGCAAGCAGAATAAACAGCACCATTAAAACCGGCCCTCCCGTTCCAATCCGGCCCAGAACGGAGGCCCCCTTTAACGCCAGGATCGTCCCCAGCTTCGTATAATTAAAGTAACTGATAAACTGAGCCGCCGCAAATGACAGCGCAATATAGCCTCCCATGGCTTCCATGTTGCTTCCAAGCTGGGCACAGACATCTTTCTCGCCTTTGTAC
>JANFXS010000018.1 GCA_024460105.1 Anaerotignum faecicola | reverse complement strand
CTCGTCCCCAGTATAGAAGCTAAATTTACAAGGTTTATAATTCCACATAAAGGGCACATTATATCAAGATCACATGAAACAAGCACAAAAAATACCTTCCATTCATTAACTTTCTTATATCTCAATTTTCACACCTCTTAATGGTCTTACATGGCTACTCGCGCACGGCCTATGCTGCCGCCGTTTTCGCCACTGCCATTATTCTATTTTTTTGATAGTGCTCTCTCCGCTTCTTCTCTGTTTAAAAACCACTTCTCTCCAAAAAGAAAATCAAAGAAGGAATAGTTTTGATGGTTTTCTCTATCCATGCATATCATGTACAGCCCACCACCAGTGTATTTCCAGCCAATGCAAAAACATTCGGATACCCTCCCGGCGAACGTTCCATAAACTATATCGCCAACCTTGCATGGAAGTTTTACAAGCTGTTTCTGGTCTTCCAGTCGTCTATACTCCGCCAACTTCCGTATTTCGTCCGGTTCAAGGCCAACATCTTCATACTCCTTAAGCAGCCAATATATAGTCATGGCCTCCTGTCTAACCAATCTGGCATCTATTACAGTTCTCTTTATTCCGCCTTCAATCGGCTCATCCGGAATTGTAAACCTATCCATTATCCGTTCCTCCTTTAAATGATCGTTTTGTTAAGCAAACCGCAGCTGCTCCTTGCTATCGTCTATCCTCATGTTCGGCATTCTCTCGCCTACTTTCAGATACGGACAATTTGCAGATACGAGCGCCTGAGCCATTATCGGCACCACGCTATTCCCGATCCGCGCCACCTGTTCCCCGACCGGGTACGGCTTGCCCTCAATATCCCGATTAAGTATATAATCCTCCGGGAACCCTTGCATTTTCTTAAGTTCTTCCGGTTTTAACATACGGAGAAAGATATCTTTTATGAGATACTGT
>JANFXS010000017.1 GCA_024460105.1 Anaerotignum faecicola | reverse complement strand
ATAAGCAGTATGGTTAAAGCGATTGACCCATGAAGTCATTCTTCGATAGCCTAAGATATGGCCAAAGCGTTGATCGTATTCTTTAATCAGTTCTGCCAGCTTAAGATTTTCCGATTCCTGTTTCGGAATCTCCCGGTCCAGCCATTTATAATAAGCCGCCCTTGAGATTTCAAGCTGTTTGCACATCCATGCAATGCTCCACTGCTCTGTTTCATGGAAATGTCTGATTGCTAAATATTTTGATTCGTAACGCAGCTTTCCAAGCTTCACATCCTTTCGAATTCTTTCACTTTTTTTAGTAGTTCAACAGCCTTATCCTTTTCTTCCAGCTGGCGTTTCAACCTGAGATTTTCCCGCCGTAAACGCTCCAGTTCATCCACTTCATCATCTGCTCTGTGATGGCCGCGTTTATCTGTTAAACCGTCTTCTCCATTCACATCATACTTTTTTACCCAGGAATAAACCTGGCTGTATGAAACGTTATAAATGCCTGCAGTCCCTTTATAATCATGGTTATGTTTAATACAATACTCAACGATTTCTTTGCGTTCAGCAACGGTTGTTTTTCTTCTGGCCTCTGCCATATAGACCTCCCTTTTCGGAACATAATCCTTAAGTTCTCTATTGGCATTATAACTCACAACCCATTGGCTGAGTACCCTTCTTGAAGAAATGTTATATTTAGCAGCGATATCATCTACGCTTCCATCACCAGATAAAACCGCTTCGACACACATGGTTTTAAAATCGGATGAGTAAGAAGCATTCCCCGTTTTACGAATAAATGCTCCGATTCCATGAATTCTGTATTTAGCAACCCACTCTTTCAATGTTTTACACCCGATATTATATTTAGTGGCTAAATAATTATAGGAACCCAATCCATCAAGGTATTCCTGTGACACCTTTGCCCGGAATTCCGAAGTATGAGGGGATTTGGACATAAAAATACCTCCTAAGTAGATTTTGGTTATTTATCTTGTCTACTTAAGAGGTATCATATCATATA
>JANFXS010000016.1 GCA_024460105.1 Anaerotignum faecicola | reverse complement strand
CAACAGGAGTCTTTAGTACAACCGGGAAAGGAGGAAAGAACATTGGGTACAGAAAACAGAGATAGCTGCTCACAAAGAGACAGCGCGGAACGTGAAGGGTATGTGAGAGCGCACCGTTCTTTCCGCCGGATATGGAAGGAAAGAGACAGTGCACAGCCGGAACTCTTAGAGAAGATACTGAATAAGGACAACTTAAACAGAGCTTTTAAGAGAGTAAAGGCGAATAAGGGAGCGCCGGGAATCGACGGAATGACCGTAGAGGAAACAGGTGACTGCCTAAGGGAAAATCAAAAGGAACTGATAGAGAGAATCAAAAGGGGAAAATACACCCCCGACCCAGTAAGACGAGTAGAGATTCCCAAGCCAGAGGGAGGAATGCGAAAGCTGGGCATTCCAACCGTGAAAGACCGTATCTTCCAGCAAGCCATAGGACAGCAGTTAATGCCAGTCTATGAGGCGCTGTTCTCGGAGAACAGCTATGGGTATCGGCCGGGAAGAAGCGCCAGGGACGCCATTTTAAAGGTAAAAGAGTATGCAGAACAGGGATACACCCATGCCGTTGCATTGGACTTGTCGAAATACTTTGATACTCTGAACCAAGAAATGCTATTAAATATCCTGCGCAGAGATGTAAAGGATGAAAGGGTTATCCAATGGATAAAGAGATACCTAAAGAGTGGTGTCATGGAAAACGGTGTAGTCATGGAGACAGAGGAAGGATCGCCGCAAGGAGGAAATCTATCCCCGCTGCTGGCAAATGTCTATCTGAACGAGTTCGACCAGGAGTACGAGAAACGAGGAGTGGCTTTTGTACGTTACGCAGATGATATAGTATTGTTAGCTAAAAGTGAGAGAGCCGCAAAGAGACTTCTGGAAACAAGCACGAAATATCTGGAAGGGACGCTGAAATTGCAGGTGAACCAGAAGAAAAGCCGTGTAGTAAGTGTATTTGCAATCCGAAATTTTAAGTTCCTTGGCTTCACATTGGGAAAGAACGGAAAGGGCATTTATGTCCGGG
>JANFXS010000015.1 GCA_024460105.1 Anaerotignum faecicola | reverse complement strand
AGGCAAGCAGTACGGAACGCCGCTGGTGGCTGGAGTCAATAACAAAAACACGATCAACATCGAGATCTGCGTTAATCCAGACAGTAGCTACGACAAGGCGCGGCTTAACTGCGTGGATCTGGTGAGACATCTGATCCAGGAGACGGGGATCCCTGCTGATCGAGTAATCCGGCACTACGATGCAAAACGCAAATGGTGCCCGCGCAAGATGATGGACAGCCCGGAGTTATGGACGGACTTCTGCCTGCGGATCCGCGGCCAGGTGGACGAGGTAAAGAGCTTCGAGGACGGCGCCGGGAACTGGCATTTCACGATCAATGGGGAGTTGCAGAAATCCAGATGGATTAAGTATAAGAATAAGTGGTTTTACGTGAATGATTCCGGGAACATGGTTACTGGATACGTTGCGATCGGCGGCCTGGCCTATATGCTTAACCCGTCAAAGGCTGATATGGAGACATATGGGGCGCTGATGGTAACGAACAACCTTGCACAGGGCAATCTTGAGGTGCAGTGGGTGGAATAGCAAACAACAGAATAATGATGCGACTGAAGCTCTGGGAGGAATCCCGGGGCTTTTCTATTGCAAGATGCAGAAAGGAATTAATATGAAACTAAGACTTGTCAAACAGGGAGATTTTTTAGGAACGAAATGCGATTTTTATGTAAATGAGATTGGCGATATTTTTATGAGCAGAACACAGATTGGATATGCGTTAAAATATAAGCAGCCGCAGAATGCGGTTCTAATTGTTCATAAGCGCCACAAAGAGAGATTGGATAAATTTTCTGTGGAAGTATCGGGGTGTCAATTTGTCACCCCGATTTATAAAAATGAAAACACCGATAAAGTATTCATGTATAAAGAACGCGGAATATATGAAATATGTCGTTACTCAAATCAGCCAATAGCAGACGATTTCAACGACTGGGTTTACGATACGATCCTGTCCATCAAAAAGAACGGCTACTACATCGCCACTGAAAAAGATGCAAAGTGGCTGGGAATCCGTCAGGAGACTAAAGAAGTACGCAAGGCTGAGACAGATCAGATTAAGCTCTTTGTAGAGTACGCAAGGGCACAGGGGAG
>JANFXS010000014.1 GCA_024460105.1 Anaerotignum faecicola | reverse complement strand
AATTTCACCGGGTGCATTGTCGAGACAGCGCTCAAATCATTACGCCTTTCGTGCGGGTCGGAACTTACCCGACAAGGAATTTCGCTACCTTAGGACCGTTATAGTTACGGCCGCCGTTTACTGGGGCTTAAATTCAAAGCTTCGGATTGCTCCTAACCTCTCCTCTTAACCTTCCAGCACCGGGCAGGCGTCAGCCCATATACCTCACCTTTCGGTTTTGCATAGACCTGTGTTTTTGCTAAACAGTTGCTTGAGCCTATTCTCTGCGGCCCACTCTCGTGGGCACCCTTTATCCCGAAGTTACAGGGTCATTTTGCCGAGTTCCTTAACAATGCTTCTCCCGCCGGCCTTAGGATTCTCTCCTCATCCACCTGTGTCGGTTTACGGTACGGGCACGTATTACACAATAGCGGCTTTTCTTGACAGCCCCTATACCAACTTCCCTACTTTTGTTCGGTACGCTTAACGCTTTCCTGTTGTTAAACGGATTTTCCAGTCTAACCAGTCCGGCGCTTGCCCCGGTCTTTTCATTCCCGGGTTTGGCTTCGGTTCTGTGTCCCCACAGTTCTGATAATACGCGGTACAGGAATTTCAACCTGTTGTCCATCGACTACGTCTTTCGACCTCGCCTTAGGCCCCGACTTACCCAGAGCAGATCAGCTTTACTCTGGAAACCTTAGATATTCGGCCTGGAGGATTCCCACCTCCATCTCGCTACTCATTCCGGCATTCTCTCTTCTTAACACTCCACGCCTCCTTACGGTAACGCTTCGCCGCAGTTAAGAATGCTCCTCTACCAATGTATTGCTACATTCCACAGCTTCGGTGTCGTGTTTCAGCCCCGGACATTTTCGGCGCAGGACCTCTCGACTAGTGAGCTATTACGCACTCTTTGAATGTGTGGCTGCTTCTGAGCCAACATCCTAGTTGTCTTCGAAATCCCACATCCTTTTCCACTTAACACGCACTTTGGGACCTTAGCTGGTGGTCTGGGCTCTTTCCCTTTTGACTGCCCAACTTATCTCGTGCAGTCTGACTCCCGTACATCATTTATGCGGCATTCGGAGTTTGATATCTCTTGGTAAGCTTTGACGCCCCCTTAAGAATTCAGTGCTCTACCTCCGCTAAACTAATACGAGGCTAGCCCTAAAGCTATTTCGAGGAGAACCAGCTATCTCCG
>JANFXS010000013.1 GCA_024460105.1 Anaerotignum faecicola | reverse complement strand
ATTAAACTAAACCCATAGTTAATTCTAAGCCCGAGAGGGCGAAAGTAATTCAACGGAAATAAAAAAGAAGCTAGTGGAAATCTTATGAAGAATGAGATATCCTAAGCGGGAGAACTTTAATATAAGAGTTTGATCCTGGCTCAGGATGAACGCTGGCGGCGTGCTTAACACATGCAAGTCGAGCGAAGTTGTGTTAACGGAGGGCTTCGGCCTAAAGATGATACAACTTAGCGGCGGACGGGTGAGTAACGTGTGGGTAACCTGCCATATACAGGGGAATAATCACTGGAAACGGTGACTAATACCGCATGTCACCGCGGGAGGGCATCCTCCTGCGGGAAAAGGAGCAATCCGGTATATGATGGACCCGCATCTGATTAGCTAGTTGGTGAGATAACAGCCCACCAAGGCGACGATCAGTAGCCGACCTGAGAGGGTGATCGGCCACATTGGGACTGAGACACGGCCCAAACTCCTACGGGAGGCAGCAGTGGGGAATATTGCACAATGGGGGAAACCCTGATGCAGCAACGCCGCGTGAAGGAAGAAGGCTTTCGGGTCGTAAACTTCTATCAATAGGGACGAAGAAAGTGACGGTACCTAAATAAGAAGCCCCGGCTAACTACGTGCCAGCAGCCGCGGTAATACGTAGGGGGCAAGCGTTATCCGGAATTACTGGGTGTAAAGGGAGCGTAGGCGGCATGGTAAGCCAGATGTGAAAGCCCGGGGCTTAACTCCGAGGATTGCATTTGGAACTATCAAGCTAGAGTACAGGAGAGGAAAGCGGAATTCCTAGTGTAGCGGTGAAATGCGTAGATATTAGGAAGAACACCAGTGGCGAAGGCGGCTTTCTGGACTGAAACTGACGCTGAGGCTCGAAAGCGTGGGGAGCAAACAGGATTAGATACCCTGGTAGTCCACGCTGTAAACGATGAGCGCTAGGTGTCGGAGGGGAACCTTCGGTGCCGCAGTAAACACAATAAGCGCTCCACCTGGGGAGTACGACCGCAAGGTTGAAACTCAAAGGAATTGACGGGGGCCCGCACAAGCGGTGGAGCATGTGGTTTAATTCGAAGCAACGCGAAGAACCTTACCAAGGCTTGACATCCCTGCGGCGTATGTAGAGATACATATTTCCTTCGGGACGCAGGTGACAGGTGGTGCATGGTTGTCGTCAGCTCGTGTCGTGAGATGTTGGGTTAAGTCCCGCAACGAGCGCAACCCTTACTTTCAGTAGCCAGCAGGTAAAGCTGGGCACTCTGGAGGGACTGCCGTGGATAACACGGAGGAAGGTGGGGATGACGTCAAATCATCATGCCCCTTATGTCTTGGGCTACACACGTGCTACAATGGCTTATACAAAGAGAAGCGAGACTGAGAAGTGGAGCAAACCTCAAAAAGTAAGTCCCAGTTCGGATTGCAGGCTGCAACTCGCCTGCATGAAGCTGGAATCGCTAGTAATCGCGAATCAGAATGTCGCGGTGAATACGTTCCCGGGCCTTGTACACACCGCCCGTCACACCATGGGAGTTGGAAGCACCCGAAGTCGGTGACCTGACCTGCAAAGGGAGGAGCCGCCGAAGGTGAAGCCAGTGACTGGGGTGAAGTCGTAACAAGGTAGCCGTATCGGAAGGTGCGGCTGGATCACCTCCTTTCTATGGAGACATGGTT
>JANFXS010000012.1 GCA_024460105.1 Anaerotignum faecicola | reverse complement strand
ACTGTACCTTGAAAACTGAATAAAGTATAAACGAGTCAAGAGATTCTGAGAGCAGAGATGTTCAAAGGATCGACAATCGAGAAAAGCAAAGTAAGTAGTAAAGCAAAAGAAGCCGAGTAAGCGGAAGCGGAAAGGCGGAGCGTTAAAGAGACGCAAGAAGAAGCTACGAAATTCCGAGTGTAGAGATACACTAAAAGGTCAAGCAAGAAAGAGCACAAGGGGAATGCCTTGGCACTAGGAGCCGAAGAAAGACGTGATAAGCTGCGAAAAGCTGCGGGGAGGTGCAAATAACCTACGAGCCGCAGATGTCTGAATGGGGAAACCTGCCTGAGAAGCCCTCAGGTATCTGTATGTGAATACATAGCATGCAGAGGGGAACGCTGTGAACTGAAACATCTAAGTAGCAGCAGGAGAAGAAAGAAAAATCGATTTCCTGAGTAGCGGCGAGCGAAAGGGGAAGAGGCCAAACCGAGAGACCTAGTTTTTCGGGGTTGAGGACTGCAATTAGCATTGACAGAGGATAGCCGAAATGTTTTGGGAAAGCATGCCAAAGACGGTGAAAGCCCGGTAGGCGAAATTTGAAGTCAGCGAGCAGGATCCAGAGTACCACGGGACACGAGAAACCCTGTGGGAAGCCGGGGGGACCACCCCCCAAGCCTAAATACTCCCTAGTGACCGATAGAGAAGCAGTACTGTGAAGGAAAGGTGAAAAGGACCCCGGGAGGGGAGTGAAAGAGAACCTGAAACCTTGTGCTTACAAACAGTCGGAGGCCTTTGGGCTGACGGCGTACTTTTTGTAGAACGGTCCGGCGAGTTAATATTATTGGCAAGGTTAAGAGCTTAGAAAGTTCGGAGCCGAAGGGAAACCAAGTCTTAAAAGGGCGAAAGAGTCAGTGATATTAGACCCGAAACCGGGTGACCTATCCATGTCCAGGTTGAAGGAGCCGTAAAAGGCTTTGGAGGACCGAACGCACATCTGTTGAAAAAGGTGGCGATGAGGTGTGGATAGCGGAGAAATTCCAATCGAACTCGGAGATAGCTGGTTCTCCTCGAAATAGCTTTAGGGCTAGCCTCGAGAGGAGTCTAACGGAGGTAAAGCACTGAACTGACGCGGGTCCCAAAAAGGATACCAACTCATATCAAACTAAGAATGCCGTCAAGATACCCTCGGGAGTCAGACTATGCGAGATAAGTCGCGTGGTCAAAAGGGAAAGAGCCCAGACCGACAGCTAAGGTCCCAAAGTACGTGTTAAGTGGAAAAGGATGTGGGATTTCACAGACAACTAGGATGTTGGCTTAGAAGCAGCCATACATTTAAAGAGTGCGTAATAGCTCACTAGTCGAGAAAACCTGCGCCGAAAATGAATCGGGGCTAAAACACGACACCGAAGCTACGGATTGCCTGCAAGGCAGGCAGTGGTAGAGGAGCAATCTGTGAGGACGAAGCCTGACTGAGAGGGAAGGTGGACGACACAGAAGAGAGAATGCCGGAATGAGTAGCGAGATAGAAGTGAGAAACTTCTAGGCCGGATATCTAAGGTTTCCTGAGTAAAGCTTGTCTTCTCAGGGTAAGTCGGGGCCTAAGGCGAGGACGAGAGTCGTAGTCGATGGATAACAGGTAGAAATTCCTGTACTGCAAGTAATCAGAACTGTGGGGACACAGGAGGATAACCAAACCGGGGAAAGGGAAGACCCGGCTAAGCAAGGAGCCGATCTTGGTAGGCAAATCCGCCGAGAGATGGTGAGATGTGATAGGGACTGAATAAAAGTAGGGAAGTTGGTGAATCCACACTGTCAAGAAAAGCCGCTATAGTGTTACTTGTACCCGTACCGCAAACCGACACAGGTAGATGAGGAGAAAATCCACAGGCCGACGGGAGAAGCGTTGTTAAGGAACTCGGCAAAATGACCCCGTAACTTAGGGATAAGGGGAGCCAACGAGAGTTGGCCGCAGAAAAGAGGCTCAAGCGACTGTTTAGCAAAAACATAGGTCTATGCGAAACCGTAAGGTGAAGTATATGGGCTGACACCTGCCCGGTGCTGGAAGGTTAAAAGGAGAGGTTAGCGCAAGCGAAGCTTTGAATTCAAGCCCCAGTAAACGGCGGCCGTAACTATAACGGTCCTAAGGTAGCGAAATTCCTTGTCAGGTAAGTTCTGACCCGCACGAAAGGTGTAACGATTTGAGCACTGTCTCAACAACGCGCCCGGTGAAATTGAAGAGCCAGTGAAGATACTGGCTACCCGCAACAGGACGGAAAGACCCCATGGAGCTTTACTGCAATCTAATACTGGGATTCGATGATGTATGTACAGGATAGGAGGGAGACTAGGAAGCATGGACGCCAGTCTGTGTGGAGTCGCCGGTGGGATACCTCTCTTATATCATTGGATTTCTAACCAGTGCCCGTAAGCCGGGCATGGGACAATGTTAGGTGGGCAGTTTGACTGGGGCGGTCGCCTCCTAAAGAGTAACGGAGGCGCTCGAAGGTCACCTCAGAATGATTGGAAACCATTCAAAGAGTGTAAAGGCAAAAGGTGGCTTGACTGCGAGGTCGACGGA
>JANFXS010000011.1 GCA_024460105.1 Anaerotignum faecicola | reverse complement strand
AATCCGCTTTATTGCGTATCGCAATATATCGCGACGTCGCTTTCTATATATTGCTTTTCGCAACCATTTTCCATACCTTTTCTACAAATCCGAGATTATTATATTGCGTAACACAATTATTCTCTATAACCCTTCCACTAAATCAAACTCATTATATTGCGTTATGCAACGCAATAAGTTAAAAAAACGCTTACAATTTGTAAGCGTTTTTTATCAATACATCCATTGTATCAATGCTCTGTAAATATCATCATCTATCTCTGCAAGAAAATTTTTCCCATTTTTTAACTTTATTGCAACCATATATATTCCTTCAACCTGCGGCCTTCCTGCTAATAACCCTACAGGCCCCAATAAAGCTGTGCTTATTGCTGTGCTCACAATCCCATTTGCCGCACTTTGTATGGTTGCTTGATTTATAACTTCCATACTTTCTACTGTTTCTTTTGTTAACGGTATCCTTTTCTTAAATATTCCCGTTGATAATTTCGGTTCGATTTCACCATTTCTCCCTGAAGTAAGTATATGTCCTTTATAATCCCCTGCTAAAACTACATTCCTCGCCTTCATACACAACACCTCTTTATGTATTTTAATATACTAATTATTTAAAACTTATTATATACGATTTGTGTTGTTTTTTTCACCACTTTTTATAAAATTTATGTTATTGCTCTAAAACAATCAGCTCTTATTGCTTTACGCAACAAACCATAATCTTATTCTGCACATTTTGTTTATTGCGTTACGCAAATATCTTTTCTTATAACCTTCCTATAAAATAAGCTTTAGCATATTGCATAACGCAACTTTTTATTTCATTTTTCAATCCGCTTTATTGCGTTACGCAATATATCGCAACATCATTTTATAATATTGCTTTTCACAACCGATTTCCATATCTTTTCTACAAAACAGAGATTATTATATTGCTTTACGCAATAAACTATAATCTTATTTTATATATTTTATTTATTGCTATACGCAACTGCTTTCTCTTATCACTTTCCTATAAAATAAGTTTTCGTATATTGCATAACGCAACTTTCCGTTTCGTTTTTTCAATCCGCTTTTATTGCGTATCGCAATATAATGCAACATCATTTTCTATAATATTGCTTTTCGCAACCACTTTCCATAACCATTCTATAACGCCGAGATTATTGTGTTGCGTTACGCAATTATTCTCTATAACCCTTCCGCTAAATCAAACTCATTGTATTGTATTGCGTTACGCAATCACTTTTTCTTATGACTTTCCTGTTAAACAATTTTAGTATGTTGCGTAATACAACTTTTTATTTCATTTTCACTCTGTATTTTTATTGCGCAACGCAATATATCACAACATCATTTTTAATAAGTTGCTCAATAATTTAAATTTATATTCTGATATATTGCGTTGCGCAACAAGAGATAAAATTATAAGTATGTTCTCTGCCATTCCGGTAAATATATCTTGATCTATCGCCCTTCCGGCCATAGCGTCAATAGCCGTGTTTACAGCTCCCGCCTGATCGTCGCCTGTATTTCCTCCTATTTCGGCTGTTTTGTTCAAAAGCTCCGTAAATGCGAGTATTTCATCAGTTGATTTAAATGTATCGCCGGTTACTGCTCCTGCCTTTGCAATCTGGCCCGCCGCATCGGTATACTTTGCCCCAAGCCTGTTTGCAGTTGCTATTGCTGAATTCTGCAAATTGCCCGTCGTTTTAAATTTATTGTTTACATTTTCGAGCTGTATTGCCGTTTTTGCAAACTCATCCGACATACTTGCAAGTTTTTTTGCCCCGCATGCAACATTGTCCAATATTGTCCTAAACTCAACAGCTCCGTCTTTTGCTTCGTCTTGGCTGTCATTAACGGCCTGAATGTCGATCACCATATCCGTATATGTATTTTGCCGAACCAAATTCAGGGTTCGGAGATTCCCTATATGACTGTTGACCATGTTGTTCATATCGGTTATTTCCGCAAGATTATTTCCCATATTTTAATCACCCCTTTTTTGATTTTATTAAATAAAAAAGCGATCGCTTATTTAAAGCAACCGCCTTTATTCCTTAATTAACCTAATATCTTCTTTTTCTGTTCGTCAAATTCTTCCTGAGTTATCGCTCCCATATCAAGCAGCTGTTTCAGTTTTAATATCTCATCGGCAGAAGAACCTGTCACACTATTTTGTACATTTATATTCGGCATATGAGCCTTAGCAACCTTTTCTTGTATAAAATTTTTAATTTCAATCATTTTGTCATTATCTTTATAACTGAATTCAAATTTAGTTATACCGTTTGCCCCCCGTGGGACTCCGGGATATAAAATTTCTAAATATCCGCGTGTCATTTTCCCGGCGCCGATAAATTCGACATTTGTTATTTGTGAATAAAAAATTGTCCTGACTTTATTTCCTAATGTCGTCACGATCCTGTCGTCATAAATTTGCATATACAAAAGTATTAATTTAATTTCAAATCTTTCTGTGCCGTCATGTTGAACGTGTTTTTCTCCTATATTGCTGAACAAACCCAATATAATCACCTCAATATGCTATATTTTTTAATTATACCATATTAAAATACACATTTTGTTGCATAACGCAATGCCGCGTCAAAAAAATTTTTAACCTAATAATTTCTTTTTCTGTTCGTCAAATTCTTCCTGGGTTATCGCTCCCATATCAAGCAGCTGTTTCAGTTTTAATATCTCATCGGCAGAAGAACCATTATTTTGAAACCTTCTTTCTTCTTTAGCTTGATTATTTATTTCTTCAACTCTTTTTTGTATGTAATTTTTTATTTCAAGCATTTCATCCATCTGCTTTTTAGTAAAAGTAAATCTGGTTTCCCCTTTTCTTCTTTTGGGAGCTCCAGGATAATCAATATCCAACCATCCATCTCCAAAAAACATCGGCTCAGAAAAATCAACCCTTGTTATTTGGGAATAGAATATTGTTGTCGTCGGATTAAGAGCAACTGTCGCTGCCAACCTATCTTCATACACTTGTAAAAACAGCCCTGTTAAATTGATTTCATATACCTCCGTACCGTCATGATGCGCACGTTTTTTCCCTAAATCTAAAAGTCCCATCGCGCTGTACCCCCTTATTTTTTATATCCATATTATATATCATTTAAATTCACATTTCAAACAAAAAATTTGCTTTTACGAAACATGCATCAAATCTTATATATCACGGCATATAAAAAATTAATATCAAAAATTTTAAATCATATCTCCACATTGCTTCACGAGACTTCCGTCATTTGCCGCGCCGTCCATTGTATTGCGCAATGTTTAATTTATATAAAATAAATTTTATAGTGTTACACATCCTTCGCTGCAATTAAACCATAATTCGATTGCCGCCTTCAATTTTAAAATAATCTTCACAACAAATAAAATTAAATTTCCGAAACCGTTAATTGTATAATATAACATTATAATAAAAAATTTAACATAACAACTTCTTTTTCTGCCCTTCAAATTCCTCTTTTGTTATAACGCCCATATCGAGAAGCTGTTTAAGCTTCATCAGTTCATCTGCCGCCGAACGCCTTTTCTTTTCTTCAAACTCACTTTGCATACCGATCTCAATAACCCTTTGCTGAATATAATTTTTAATCTCAATCATTTTGTCATTATACTGTGGATGGAATTCAAACTTTGTCACATCCTTAACGCCCCTCGGCAGGCCCGGATAATCAATCTCCATGTACCACCATTCCCGCTTTCCCGCCGTCACAATCCTAATCCCGTCTATTTCTGAAAACATCATCGTCCTGGCATTATTCCCATATGTCATCACTACCCTGTCGTCATAAACCTGCAAATATAAAAGCGCCAATTTAATTTCAAACTTTTCATTCCCATCATGGTAAATATGTTTTACGGCCTGATTATCATGTAATTTCATTGGAACTCCCCCTCGGCATAATATTTGTTATTATACCTCATATACATTCACATTTCAAATAAAATCTTTAATTTTCGGCATCTAATTCCACATTTTATGTATTTTTATGTTTTCAATCGATGACATTAAGTTTTATTTATTTTCATATCGGAAATTACATATACCGGTAATATAATCCGGCCGCGCATACGGAATATACTTATTATGTCAAATCAATATTTGCCGTTCATTTCACATAATAAACCGTTTAATAACAATGCGTTCCTAAAAAGCAAACCGCCCGCTGCCACGCAAAGCAGTCGTTGTGCAGATAATACAGCGGGCGGTTTCGGCTAACCCGTTTAATCCAATGCAGTAATCGGCTTTTATCTCCTTTTTTTAATTTTTTTAGCCTCTTTCTTTTCGTTTTCAATCCTTATATCAATGGCGGCCATAATAAAAGCCTTTTCCTGCCTGCTCATTGCGGCGAATTCCGAGGGCCTTATTTTAAGCTTATGCAGACAGTAGAAAGCGTAGTTAGCCTCCGCATTTCCGCCCTTTATCAGTTTTTTGCCTGTTCTGCCGTTTCTTCAACAGTAGTGTCAAAACCGTTAATTTCCTGGACTTTTTTAAGATAAAGCGCGTATTCCCCGGGCCTTAGCATCTTTTTTAAAAGCTTGTCGCTTCCCATAACCTTGTAAGCGTCCTGAAGCTTTTCATCATTAAGGTTAGGTTCAACCGTGCATGCCGCCGCAAGTTTTCCGAGATATAAGTCATAATCGGTTTCCATTGTAAATTGGCCGTATTTTCCGGGAACGCTCACTTTTTTAGTGCAGCTTTTCCTGATCTCCTCGTCCTCGTCTGTCGCAATCGCCTTAATTTCCCAAAGAGCCGGCTTGCCGTCCTGGCCAACAAATTTCCTGCTTGCTGCAAATTTAATATTTTCCTGTTTAACAGGGTTTAAAAACGCGCTTAAATTCATATTACATTCCTCCTTAAAATATTACATACCGGCTAATTCTGTAAATTTTTCTGGTATTTCCCAATCTTCAAAAGTAAATTCCATTTCTTCGTCGAGATATTCTGCATCGGCGTCAAACTTTGCAAGAATACCGCCGTCCATATTGCAGTCTTTTAATATAACGGTCTGCCTTCCCACCGATGAAGTTTTGTCCTCGTTTGTAACCATTATATCAAAATATGTGTCTTCTCCGCTTTCCTTGTATTTTGATAAAAGCTCCCTAAAAATCGACGTGTTGTAGTGGAATGTTGCGCTTCCGGTTCCTTTCCAGCCGCTGGCTTTATTTCCTTTTCCGGTTTTTCCCAATATAGGAACTTCCGTTTTTGTTTTTTCAATGGAAGCTTCAAGGTTTATCGCCTGCATAAAATTGTATCTGTTGCCGTCTATTGTAACATAACATTCCGCAAGCGATGCGGCAACAGCGTCCTTAGCATTCATTATATTTGCCATTTAAAATCCTCCTTTTGTAAAAACGGCGGCAGTAAATCACCCGTTACAGCCGCCGTATAAAACAATATATTTAAAGCTTACAAAGTTTCCTGTAACCGCGCCTTTTATAATAACCGCCGAAACCGTTCGGTTCCGGGCCGCCGCCATCACGCGGCAAAGGCCGGCTTAAAATTTGCCTTTATTAAACCGCTGTATATTATTGCGGCGTCTCATGCCTCTGCATGACATATGCCGCCCGTGCATTTCCGTATACGCTTGTTTTTAACGTTACAGTACGTCCGTATACGTCTGTTCCCGCGTTTGGGACTTCATTATTCTACGATAACCGTCATATACAGCTTGCTCATAGCGCACACAGGCGAAACGGGGCATACCACAACGACGCTTTTCTTATCGTTTCCCTGTTCAACCGTCAAATCGTCGCTTATAAACCCTTCAATCGCTTCAAGCCTTTCAAGCTCCTTGTTGTAAGTAACTATGTCGTTCCAGAACGCAAGCCTTCCCGCGTTGTTGTTCTGCACCTTTCCGAGATACTTTGTATTGAAAAGCACGGCTATGTCGTTCCCTATCTGGTCAAGGACTCTTATAACCTGATTGCTTGTAAAATCCTCGTTTTTGTCCACGGTTACGGATACAAAGCTGTTCACGTCCTCTAAAACCCTTATTTCATCCCCTACTTTGTGGAATACAAGCTCTCCCGCTTTAACCG
>JANFXS010000010.1 GCA_024460105.1 Anaerotignum faecicola | reverse complement strand
TTTTAATCTTCGCTATTGCGTCAGATGCGCCTGTCTGTGTGGAAATGTCGATTCCGTCTATGCCTAATGATTTCGCGCTCATGCTTCCTACGGTTACGCGTACTTTCTGATAGCTGTCGTTTGTATCGCCTACCTGGAGCGTAAGCCCGCCGCCTTTAAATTCAATCTTAGGAGTTTTATTTCCTGTAGTATTTGTCACAGCGGCTTGCTCTGTAAACGTTACAGTCGAACCGTCAACATCCGTATCGTATGCCTCGCCGTCTGCATTCTCAACTCCCGTTACTGCCGCTCCTACTGCCGCCGCAATCGCTTTAGCGTCGGCGTCTTCCGCAATTTCAATAGCCGTAGCGCCGTCTATAGTCGCTTTTTCGCCGGCCTTTACAAATTCATAAACTTTCGCGTTATCGCCTTCGCCTACCGTAAGCGTTCCACCGATTACGTCCGTTCCGACCCTGCCGTCAAAGTCCATGGATATTTTGCCCTGTACTCCGTCTTTACCGTCTACTTTTCCTATTGTTCCCTGCGTAGGAGTAGGAGCGGCAATATTAACTTTGCCTGTAAGCTGCGTTGTTGCATCCGTTACAGCCGTAAGGGTTAACTTTCCGTTGCCGTCATCTCCGGTAACTTTAAATTCAATATCAGTCGCACCGTCGTTAAACTTAACGCCCGCTAATTTATCCTTTACAGCCTTGGCAACTTCGTCGGCAGTCATATTCTTCGTTACATCAATATCAATCGTCTTCCCTCCGATTGAATATGAAACTTTAGCTCCTTCAGCACCTGCTGTCGGACCTGTAATCTCCGCAAAAGAAATTTCAACAGTAGCTTTGGCGCCGCCGGCAGTACCTTCTGTAATATTGCCTACTGTAGCAGTACCTCCCGCCAGTTTATTATCAAGAGTGCCTGCATTTGTAACTACCGCCGCCACGCTGTCTGTCGCCGTAACTTTTGCGCCACCGAGAGAACCGTCTAAAAGTTTAATGCCGTTGAAGTTTGCGCCTTCCGCAATCCTGTCAATTTCGTCGAGAAGGGAGTCTACTTCCTTTTGAAGGTTAGCACGGTCTACGCTGTCGTCATATGTGCCGTTTGCAGACTGTGTCGCAAGCTCTACCATACGGTTAAGCATCGAGTGTACTTCCGTAAGGTTTCCTTCCGCCGTCTGAACGAGGGAAATACCGTCGTTCGCATTTTTCTGAGCCGTTTCGAGGCCTTTGATCTGCGCCCTCATTTTTTCTGAAATCGCAAGGCCCGCCGCGTCGTCCCCGGCCCTGTTGATCCTGTAGCCCGATGAAAGCTTCTCAAGGTTTTTGGATAACGCGTTGTTGTTCCCGCTTAACTGCCTGTAAGAGTTTAATGCCGCAATGTTGTGTTGAATTCTCATAATTAATTTACCTCCTTGAATTACAACGGGGCAATCCTTCTCCCCGCCTGAAAAATAAGTTTATATTTTAATCGGCCTGCCCGGATCCAAGGCTTTGCCGGTTAAAAGCGTTATATTTTATGTTCGGAAACAAGCCCTTCAAAAATGATCAAATTTTATTTTCTAAAATATATATCGGCCTTTAGCCAAAAATAATAATACAATGCCAATTATTTCTTTATATTATTTCATCCATGTCCTTAAGTTTCCGTATAAAAATTTGCTTTTCCCGCATTTTTTCTGAATCTTCGATACCTTTAAACTATGCCGCTGTTTTCCGTAAAATCCGAAAGGGCGTCATACTGCCGCTTAATCTTCCAAGCCATTCACAAAGCTCTTGGTTAATGCATTGTTGTTTCTATTTTGAGCCTGTAAAAATTCGTCAATAAGGCAGTGTATTAAATCCCTATAATAAATCTGATTCCGTACCAAGGCAAACGTTCTTCATACTCCTTCAAATGCGCTTACATCCTGCATAGGATATCGCCCTTATAAAACTGTAAAATTTTTATATAAAAAATGGCGGCCGATATTTCCGCCGCCGTTTTGCCGTCAATTCAATTTTTAAAAACTCCCCAATCCGCCGAAATAAATCAGCCGCAAAACGTATTGTCGGCATCTTTAACGGCTTCAATATAAAGCAGCGTAACATCGCCGTCGTTCATCCCATGCGATTTCTCAAAAGCCTCTATCCCGTCGGCGCATCCTTCCTCATAATCGGTTATAAGAAGAAGTATTTCATTTATGGGGCTGTCCTCACCGCGGAGCGCTTTTGCCGTTTCTTTGTAAGAAGCGTCTTTTGCAAGTATGCCGTTTATAGTTTCTTTTGAAATATGATCCATCATCGAGAAAAGCCCCGCCATATATGCCGGCTGGGAATACTCCCCCATTCCTATGGCGTTTACGGTTTTTTCCGCAAAAACGGCCCTTACATATGATTGACGGATTTTTTCATCATTTGAATTGTCGGTCATATCCTTTAAAAGTATAAGCATAATCCACTTTTTTATTTCGTCCGTACCCAAAAAAAGGAGCGCGTTTTTAACTGATTTTATCCTGTTTTTTGTAATATACTTTATTGTATTTATTTTACATATAAGCTGATACGCCGCATTGGAATCAGTTTCGACTATATGCGCCAATGTGTCGAAATCAGGGGACGGGCAGGAAATATATTGCCAAAGGCGCATATATGTCGAACTTGATATATCATAAGTTTTGCTGGTGTGTATGACAGGTTTGGAAAAGTAGTATCCTTGAAAAAGCGTATATCCCATTTCTTTAGCTAAACGTACTTCTTTTTCCGTTTCAACTTTTTCAGCCAAAAGAGTTTTCCTATGTTTGTATTCCTTTGCAATCGTCCCTGCCGATTTTATATCCGTAAGCATAAAGTCAACCTTAATAATATCAACGCAGTCCATAACTTCTGCCGGTATGTCTTCTCCTGTGTAATCATCAAGAGCAAATATAAATCCTTCGCTTTTAAGCCGTTGTATACGTTCGATGACTTTTTTGTTATATTTTATACTTTCGAGAAGCTCTATTGTAACTTTTGAAGGCTCCAGAAGTTGGGGAAGGGGTGAAAAAAGGAGATCTCTTGTGAAATTAATAAACGCTTTTTTGCCGTTGGTTATATTTTCCAAGCCAAAATTTATCATTATATTATGCACAAGGCGTTTTGTAGCCATATTCCCGTCCAAATCCCCGTTAAATTTGTTTTCAGCCCCGTTTCTGTAAAGCAGTTCATAAGCGACTGTTTTGTTTTTCGAGTCCAATATAGGCTGTCGCGCTATGTATGCGGCCATATATACACCCTCCCGCAGTTAATCGATCATAATAAAACAAATTATAACATAATAATAAGCCGGGTATATAGTCTTTTTCATAAAAATGCCTAAAATAATCCGACAAAAAACATTATAACGTACAACTGGCATTTGTTTTTTATAAAAAAGCCGCCTTTTCTGCTTTAGATGCAGTAAAGGCGGCGACTGATTTATATTATGCCCGTACGCTTTTGATTTTAACGCCGTAAACGGGCAGTTTTTTATATGCCCTTGTTTTCGTATATTCGATAAAAACGTCGTCGGCAGCTTTCATTCTCGCTATGGCGCCGTTAAACGAACCGCACCCGCCGCATGCCGCGCCGCCGTCCTGCCCTACCGCCTGGTCCTGCCCGACTCCGGCGCAAACTTCTCCCGGCGGCGCCGCTGTTGCGCCGTTTTTCGCATCCCCCGCAAGGGAACATGTTTTTGAAAGCTGAAGCGCCCTTGCTTCGCTTTTTGTACGGCATTGTTTAAGCTTCCTTTCATATGCTTTCCTCTCCCGTATAATGGCGAGGGCTTTCTTGTAAGACGCCGGATCCTCTTTCCTGAGGGCTTCCAGATCCACATAATTCAGCTTCTTGCCAGTTTCAAGCTTTGTAAGGGCAACAGACAGGCCTAAAGAACGCTTTTTAACTTTGCTTTTATAACTCCCGCCCATATCTTTATTTTCTTCCCCGGCTGCCTTAAAAGGATCTTCAATCCTTTCATTCGCCTTTAATGAAAGATCCATCATTTTAACATACTGGTTAATGTTTCCAATCATAATCCGCCCTCCCCCTCAAGAAACTTTTCCGCTATATATAATATCGAGCCAAAGCGTCAAAACCTTTAGGAATTGGGAAGTTTTTCTAAATTTATTACTGCACCATTAAAAATTGGATTATGAATATAACCGCGAGCAGGAAAGTTCCCGGCTTTATCTGGCGGCCTTTGCCTGTGAAAATCATCATTGCCGTATACGAAATAAGGCCGAACGATATTCCCGTTACAAGGCTGTACGTCAGGGGCATCATTGCCATTGTCAAAAATGCCGGAAGCGCCTGTTCCACATCGTCAAAATTGATATATTTAATTACATTCATCATAAGTATTCCGCTCATTATAAGCGTCGTTGCCGTAGCGGCCGACGGTATCGCCGAAGCAAACGGCGCAATAAATATCGTAAGAAGGAAAAGCGCGGCAGTTACAATGCCCGAAAGGCCCGTGCGCCCGCCCTCAAGAGCCATGGCGGTGCTTTCGACGTATGTCGATACGTTCGTTATGCCAAGCGCCGATCCGATAACCGTTGAAATGGAATCCACTTTCAGCACTTTATGGAAACGCTCGTTTATATCGCCTTCCTTGCTTAAAGTGATAATATAGTCCGTGGCAATAATTGTGCCCAAAGTTTCAAACACGTCCATAATGCACAGCGTGCTTATAAGCACTATGACAGAAATTATGACGCCGAACGCTCCGAACCCGTTTGAAACGGAAAAAAGCCCTGCAAAATCCATTCTGAACGCCTCGTATATAAGGGATGCGTCCGGTATATCCATTGTAAAATCTTTAAGGTGCATAAGCCCCAAAGGGACTGCAAATACTATGCATACAATCTTGCCCCAAAATATGGCTCCATGCACATGTTTTACAAGCATAACCGCAATTAATATAACGCCGAAAATACAAAGCACCGCGCTTCTTGCATTATAGCTTGACATGTCCGACAGGCTTATCATCTGCACAAGATTTATGTTGTTGCCTTCTACAAGATGCGCTTTCTGCATTCCCATAAACGCAATGAAAAGTCCTATTCCGGCCGTAACGGCAAATTTTATATTGGACGGTATTGCGTCCTGTATTTTCTTTTCAAATCCCAGCGTAGTTATAACAAAAAACGCCGCTCCGCTTAAAAATATGGCCGCCAAAGCTTCGTTATAACTGTATCCCATACGAAGGCATATTGTATACGTAACAAAAGTGCTGATTGAGAGGCTAGGCCCCTGCGCAAAAGGCAAGTTGCTGCTAAGGGCAAGTATTACCGTGCCTATGGCCGCCGTAAGACATGAAAGAATAGTTAACGAAACAAGCATTTCCTGCGCTGTCAATCCGTTTGAAAGCACGGCTGTCTTGATAAGTTCCCCGGATCTGTCAAAAGCCTCCGGAAAAGACGACATAATGGTATTCGGAACCAGAAAAAGTATATATACCATTGTGAAGTATGCCGTTACGCCGGAAAACAGTTCTGTCTGAAGTGTTGAACCATACTTTGTTACATGAAAAAACTCATCGATTTTTTTAAAAATGACGAACGCTCCCTTCCAAAATTTGCATATATGAACAAAATCCCTAATACTAACGGCTTTTCTCCATCGGATTTAAAACCGTAAATTTTACTATACGGCAGTTTCAGAGAGCACAACTCTCCCATATTTTGTAAAATCATGCGGCTCGCTGAGGTTCCCGTATGCAAAAACCCAAACCCCGTTTACAATCCCAAACGCCTGCCAGCCCAAAATTTATCCGTTGAGCAAAGCAGTATGCGTAAAGCGAATACAAATATTTGAAAAATACAATCAAACATGAAAATTATCTGACTCGATAATAAAATATTCGGCCTAAAATTTGTATTTATTAACGAACATATAGTTTAATGATACCATTCATTTTTTTTACGCGCAACATTTAATCACACCGTAAAATAACTTTGTGAATACTGCATAATCGGTGTTTTTGTATATTTTTACATAAAAATACTTTTACGCGTTTTAATAATGCCGCTTTTGGCATAAAGCATATTATAACGTCTGTTCCGCAGTTTAATTTTCGCGCTTAATCCCCTTCAACGCTTTATGTCCAAACCGCCGGGGCCATTTCCCGCCGCCGTTCGTTTAAGCGTTAAAACCCCGAAAACGGCAACTCTTTGCCTGCAAAACCGAGCGGAAAAATCGGCGCGGCACATAAATACGGTTCCGATACCTTTTTAGCTTTCTATGCTTCAATAATTTTCTTTTTTAATTTAAGAATATATATTTAAATAATTCAAAAAGCTTTTATAGATGAAATATTCGACAAAAAAATGCTGTTTATTTCATTCAAAATCTTCTTATCTTTGCTTTCATATCTCAAAACATAAAGTCTGCTTAGCGACATTATTCTGGTTTTCAGAAAATACTTGCCTAAATAGCTTTTCAGCAGAACGCTCATCAGTCTATTAACCCATTTCTATAAAAACAACTGCCGATAATTTATATTTTTCCACAAAATGTTTGTTTATAATCCAATCTCCCAAAAATATCTTTTCCTTATTTTCATTTTTACAAAACGCTTAGCTTCAGTTTACAAGGGCACACACGCCTCACAAGGAAAAATTTTCTGCATTTCCGTGTTGCATATGCTTGCCATAGGATCCGCTGTGCCGGCGCATATACGCCTTGAACTGCAAAAATTTTTTTCCTTGTGAGGTCTGAGAGTTTTAGCGAATGTCAGCGGCGTAAGAGCAAGGCGAAGACGGGCAGGCGCAGCGGTTCCTTCGGCAAGCGGCTTTAACACAGCTATTGCGCCGCTGACATCCGTTAAAACCGTGTGTGCCCTTGTAAACTGAAGCTAATCATTATTATAAAAAAAGCCGCGTTTTTAAAACGTATAAAACGCCTTAAAAACACGGCTTTATTTACGGCATAAGCGGCCTATCGGTTACTGAGCCGCTTTTTCCGCCTTAATTTTTTTGATTGCTTCCGTTAACTTAGGAATTATAACTTTAACGTCGCCTACAACGCCGAGATCCGCTATATCAAATATAGGGGCCGTGTCGTTTTTATTAATAGCGACGATAAATTCCGCGCCTTCCATACCGGCAACGTGCTGAATAGCGCCGGAAATACCGCATGCCATATAAAGATCCGGGCGAACCGTTTTTCCTGTCTGGCCAACCTGCCTGCTCCTGTCAATCCAGCCTGCGTCAACATTAGCCCTGGAAGATGAAATCTCTCCGCCGAGAACGTCTGCAAGCTCTTTAAGAGTGCCGAAAAATTCTGCGCTTCCGATACCGCGTCCGCCTGAAACTAGGTATTTTGCCTCTGTGATGTCAACGGCTTTCTTCTCCGCCTTAATTACTTCCCTAATTTTAACGTTCATATCGGAGTCTGTTAATTCAACCTTAATTTCCTTAACTTCCCCTTTTGCGTTTACATCCTTCGGGAGGGCTTTCATAACGCCGGGACGAACTGTAGCCATCTGCGGCCTATGGTTTTCGCAAAGTATTGTAGCCATAATATTTCCGCCGAACGCCGGACGCGTCATGGCAAGAAGCTTTGTTTCCGGATCTATATCAAGCTTTGTACAGTCTGCCGTTAATCCCGTGTGAACCCTTGCGGATACACGCGGAGCAAGGTCACGGCCTATTGACGATGCGCCGTAGAGCATAATTTCAGGCTCACATTCCTTGATAACTTTATATAAAGCCTTAGTATAAGGCTCCGTTACATATTCGGCAAGCATTTCGTGGTCTACAACAACAACCTCGTCAGCTCCGTGCTGAATTAAAACTTCCGCTTTATCTTTTATGTTATGTCCCAATAATACGGCTACAACTTTCTGTCCGAGATCGGCCGCAAGGTCTTTTGCTTTTCCGATAAGCTCTATGCCGACCTTTTGTATTTCTCCGTCCCTTTGTTCAACAAATACATAAACATCTCTACTCATTTGAGTTTCTCCTCCTTCTAAAATAGGTCAAAGCCGGATGAAAGCCCCGAAACATGGCCCGGTTATTTAAAACCGCCGCCGTATAAATACAAAAAGCCGCGTTCCGCCTTCAGCCGGTTAAATACCGTTATAATCAGATAATGTATTTTTCCTGTAATTTCTCAACAATCTTTTCAACAGCTTCGTCGGCGCTGATGTCCTTGTAAATTGTTCCCGCGCCTTTAGCCTGTTTTGTGAAGGACTGTTTAACCCTTGTAGGAGAACCTTTTAAGCCGAGGTTTGCTTTATCTACCGTATCTTCAATTTCTTTTAAGCCCCAAACCTTAACTTCCTTCTCGCGGTATGCGTCGAAAACGCCGCCTACCGACATATACCTCGGAGCCGCAAGCTCTGCAAGCGCCGTAATGAGGCAAGGCGTTTTAACTTCGATAATGTGATACCTGTCCTCAAACTGCCTTTTAACGACAAGCTTGTCGCCTTCGACTTCGATTTCTTCCGCATAGCTTACCTGAGGTATT
Organism: Anaerotignum faecicola; assembly: GCA_024460105.1. Lineage (NCBI taxonomy): Bacteria > Bacillati > Bacillota > Clostridia > Lachnospirales > Anaerotignaceae > Anaerotignum > Anaerotignum faecicola. The sequence goes on along the minus strand of JANFXS010000010.1, from coordinate 12,428 downwards.
CCAAGATGTTCCGCAATCTGCGGGCCTACCTGCGCCGTATCGCCGTCGATAGCCTGACGTCCCGTGATAATTACATCGTATTCAAGTTTTTTAAGCGCGGCGGCTATAGTTGAGGAAGTCGCCCATGTGTCGGCGCCTCCGAACGCCCTGTCGCTTACAAGTATAGCGTCGTCGCATCCCATTGCAAGAGCTTCCCTTAAAGCAACGTCGGCCTGAGGCGGCCCCATGGAAACAACCGTAACGGTACCGCCGGTTTTTTCTTTTAACTGGAGCGCGGCTTCGATGCCCGCTTTGTCGTCAGGATTTATGATACTCGGCACACCGTCCCTGATAAGCGTATTCGTAACCGGATCAAGCTTAACTTCCGTCGTGTCAGGAACCTGTTTTATACATACAACTATTTTCATAAGTAATTAATCCCCTTTCAAATTAGTTAACTTTAAGGTAGGAAGCGACAACCATTTTCTGAACTTCCGTTGTGCCTTCATATATTTCCGTAATCTTAGCGTCGCGCATCATTCTTTCGATTGGATATTCCCTTGTGTAGCCGTAGCCGCCGTGGAGCTGCAGGCACCTTCTTGTAACATCGCTTGCGGCTGTAGCGGCAAACATTTTAGCCATGGCTGCAAGGTGTCCGTAAGGCTCTTTCTTTTCCTTAGCGCATGCCGCCCTGTAAACAAGAAGCTGGGCCGCGTCCATAGTTGTCCTCATCTCGGCGATTTCAAACTGCGTGTTCTGGAACTGTGAAAGCCTCTTATTAAACTGCTTCCTTTCCTTAACGTATTTAATTGTTTCGTCAAGGGCGCCTTCGCCGATACCGAGAGCCTGCGCCGCAATGCCGATGCGTCCGCCGTCGAGAGTTTTCATGGCGATGCCAAAGCCTTTGCCTTCCTGTCCGAGGAGGTTTTCTTTCGGAACAATGCAGTTTTCCATAATAAGTTCGCATGTTGAAGAACCTTTGATACCCATTTTCTTTTCATGTTTGCCGATTGAAAAGCCCGGGAAATCCTTCTCAACTATGAAAGCGGAAATTCCCCTTGTGCCTTTCGACTTGTCAGTCATGGCAATAATGATAAAAATATCGGCAAAGCCCGCGTTTGTTATGAATATTTTCGAACCGTTAAGCACATAGTGGTCGCCCTCCAAAACGGCTTTTGTCTGCTGGCCCGAAGCGTCCGTGCCCGCGCCCGGTTCCGTAAGGCCGAAAGCGCCGATTTTTTCGCCTTTTGCAAGGGGCACAAGATATTTCATTTTCTGTTCTTCAGTACCGAATTCGTATATAGGGTTAGCGCAAAGCGACGTATGCGCGGAAATGATAACGGACGTCGTTCCACATACTTTAGCCATTTCTTCCACGCACATAGCGTAAGAGAGGATGTCGCCGCCCTGTCCGCCGTACTGTTTAGGGAAAGGTATGCCGAGCATGCCGTATCTGGCAAGCTTTTTAACGGTTTCATAAGGCACTTTTTCTTCCTCGTCAACCTCTTCGGCTAAAGGTTTAACTTCATTTTCTGCAAATTTTCTGTACATCTCCTGCAATAATTTGTGTTCCTTTGATAATGTGAAATCCATTTATCTTTCCTCCTTAATAATAATAGATAAAATGCGTTTCGCCGCTTATAACTAATTTAAACAGCGGAAACCGGCAGTGACAGCCTGCAAAAACTTCCGTTTTTTCGGCGGCAGGGCATGCTTCCCGTAAAACATAGATAAAAGTCCCTTCATGCAGTATCACTCTGCCTGTAATCCCTTTTCCTGCATTGAATAAAACCTTAAAACTTTTATTTCAGGCGTTAGTTATATGCTCCCGCTTTGTTTTTCCAAACATCCGCGGTCAATGTCAAATCCCGGTGGAAATGTGCCGTTTTAAATTTTTTTTGATATGGGCTGAAAAAAATCAAAACGGCTGTATATTTATCTTTTTCCTAACCACTATGTTAACAATTTGTTATTCATTTGTCAAGGTTTTTCGTATACATGTGCGGACTTACCGGAGGCCGAATTTGTATATTTCCGAAAAATATATACAAAAATAATTCGCCAAAAACATCCAAATTGTGCATCTGCAACACAGTCAGTTATTTTTGTTAAAAACTTATAAAAACAATTCGTTAAACACTTATTTAACAAGCCTTATTTCAAATTTTGTACAAAAACAGCTTTATAAACAAGCTTTCCGTCAATTCTCTTGCTCTCCATAACCGAGATTTTATTGGCTGATATTTCCAAAGGCTCAAGGGGAATCTTAGCCTTTATATTGTCAAATTTCTCAGTCAAATCAACTTCCCTTCCGAGGGTTATATGCGGGCTAATCCCTCTTTTTTCTTTCGGGAAACCTTCCTTTAAAAGTTCCCTTTCCACATTGTCAAAAAGCTTTAAAAGCCCGGCGCTGCGTTCAACCCCCGCCCAGACTATTGTGCGGTTTCCCCGCGGGAAAAATCCTAAACGGCTTAATCTAAGGCTGAAGCATCGGCTTCTTTCCGCAGCCGCATTTACGCCTTCAATAATGTTGTCAAGGTCGCCGCGGCTTACCTCGCCTATAAATTTAACTGTCAGATGAAAATTATTTTCGTCGGTAAAATTCCCTCTTCTGGAAAATTTTTCAATCTCTCCCTGTACTTCTTTTAAATATTCCTTTATTTTTCCGTCAAATTCAACGGCTGTAAATATCCTCATCAAAAACCATCCTTAAAAAATATATACGGTATTTCGGCATAGTTTTTTGTTTATCTCCGTTAAAGGGCAAACAATATCTAGCACGCTAATTATTTCTTTTTCTTAACGGAAAATCCGAATTTGCCCAGACTTTCCCCTATTTCAAAATATTCGCCGTGGGAATAGCATACGGGGCGGGCGTCGTTAAAATGGAATTTGCCGGTTTCGTCCATATATTCGCCGCTTACGTTTACGGCAACAACCTCGCCCAAAAACATATCGTGGCTTCCGAGGCTTATAATATCCCTAACCTTGCACTCGATGTTTACGGGGCTTTCATATATTATAGGCGCGTTGACTTTTGAACCCTTTGCCGCCGTAAGGCCGCATTTTTCAAACTTGTTCATGTCCGCCCCGCTTTTAACGCCGCAGAAATCGCATTTTTCAACAAGCTCCCTCGTCGTAAGGTTTATAACAAATTCGCCCGTTTCTTTAATTATTTTATGGGAATGACGCTCCGGGCGCACAGAGATGTATGTCATTGCAGGGTCGCTGTTTATTGTTCCCGTCCAAGCTATTGTTATGATATTTTTTTCGCCATCCATCGTGCCGCAGCTTACCATTACGGCAGGCACAGGATAGAGAACTGTTCCCGGTTTCCATATTTCTTTTGCCATTTTTTACCTCCTGAAATTTTTCTAAATAAATTTAAATCATAATGCCGCCTACATTTTTACATTACGATTATACCATAACGCAAAGCAGAAAATCATAAAAAAATATTAGATTGCTCCGTATAGCGAACCATTTTTTTCAAATACAGCAGTATAATGGCATAATAAAGGAGGTTTTAAAATGGAAAACAACGCAATTAACGAGGAGCAGTCCGAAAGGCTTTTGAAAATAATCAACTGGGCTTTAAAAAACGGCGATCTTTGGAACAATATATTCCTTTACACAAACAGCGAAATAACCGTAGCCGAAATGCAGGGGCTTATTGATGAATTTAAAACGGACGGAATTACGGAAATGTACTTTTTCTGCATTATGAAGCTTGCCGAGGCGGCGGGGATATACAACATGGACGGCCGTTTTTTTCAATTCCTTGAAGCCTGCCTTCCGGAAGGCACGGTCCTTTATAAAGACAAAATACTCCCGCGCCCTTAACGCCGAAGAACGCCCGCCGGCGATTGATTTTAGGCCGCAAAGGCTGTATAATTGGATTACCGAAAATTATAAAAGGAGAATTTTATGGATCTGCCCCAGCAGTTTTTAGATAACATGAAAAAAATATTAGGCAGCGAATACAGCGAATATGAAAAATCTTTTTCCGCTCCCCGCCTTTACGGGCTAAGGGCAAACACCCTTAAAATAAGCCCCGACGAACTGAGCGGGAAAGGCGTTTTTAATCTCTCCCCCGTTGAATGGTGCCCGGAGGGCTTCTATTATGACGAAAATGAGCGTCCGTCAAAGCACCCCTACTACCACGCCGGCCTCTACTACTTGCAGGAGCCCAGCGCAATGGCCCCAGGAGCGTTCCTTCCCGTAAACGAAGGAGATAAAGTACTCGACTTATGCGCCGCCCCCGGCGGAAAAACAACCCATTTAGGCGCGCGCCTTAAAAACACAGGCCTGCTTGTTTCAAACGACATAAGCGCGGGGCGCACAAAATCCCTCGTTAAAAACACGGAGCTTTTCGGCCTTACAAACACTGTAGTCACCAGCGAAACGCCGAAAAAGCTTGAAAAAGCTTTTCCCGAATTTTTTGACAAAATTTTAGTCGACGCCCCTTGCGGCGGCGAGGGGATGTTCCGCAAAGAAAGGGACGTTATAAAAAGCTGGAATGAAGAACTCGTTTCATTCTGCCGCCGCGAACAGCGCGAAATATTAAAAAGCGCGGCGAAAATGCTTGCCCCGGGAGGTATGATGCTTTATTCGACATGCACTTTCTCTCCCCTTGAAAACGAAAAAACAATAAACGATTTTCTCTTGGAAAACAGCGGCTTTGAAATTGTACCCATTGACGGCGGTTTCGGTTTTTCCGACGGAAGGCCCGATCTAATCGAAAACGGCCTGCCCTGCCTTAAACATGCAAAAAGGCTTTACCCTCATAAAATCAAAGGCGAAGGGCATTTCCTTGCCCTTTTAAGGAAAAAGCGCGGCGCGTTTTTATGCGGCCAAAAGGAGGATTACGCCGTAGGCATATTTGAAACAAAAGGCCCTGGTGTTCATGCGACAAAATATGAAACGGAAAATGCGCGGAGAAGTCATACGGATTTTGAAGCGGGAACTTGCGGCGGGCGGATAAGGGAATTTGAAACGGAAAAAACCGACAAATCCATTTCCTTATTCAACGATTTTGCCGAAAAATTTCTTTCCGAAGTCCCCGGCGGCATATATCAAATCATAAACGGCTCCCTTTACGTCCTGCCCGAAGGAGTCCCGTCCCTGAAAGGGCTTAGAGTTATGAGAAGCGGCCTTCTTTTGGGCGAATTGAAAAAAAACCGTTTCGAGCCGTCTCAGGCTCTCGCCATGGTTTTGGACAAAACAAAAGTTAATAATTACGCCGATTTCCCTTTAAGCGACGAACGCGTAACCCGCTATCTTAAAGGCGAAACGGTAAGCTGCGAAAACGTCGGCGACGGATACTGTCTTATACTTTGCGACGGGTTCCCTTTAGGCTTCGCAAAAGCCCAAAGCGGACGGCTTAAAAACAGATACCCCGTTTCGTGGAAAATGGAATAGAAAAGAGGATAAAATGGCTTTTTTACCTATAAACAGAAAAGAAATGGAAGAACGCGGCTGGGATCGGCCCGACTTTGTATATGTATGCGGCGACGCATATGTCGATCACCCTTCTTTCGGCGCGGCCATAATATGCCGCCTGCTTGAAAAACACGGTTTTAAAATCTGCTTTCTTGCACAGCCCGACTGGCGTACAACCGAGGATTTTATGCGTTTCGGCTGTCCGCGGCTCGGCTTTCTCGTTTCAAGCGGCAACATAGACAGCATGGTAAACCACTACACCGTCGCGAAAAAACGCCGCCAAAAGGATTACTATTCCCCCGGCGGAAAAATGGGGCTTCGTCCCGACAGGGCCGTTATAGTGTACGGCAATAAAATAAGGGAAGCGTATAAAAACGTACCCATTATAATAGGCGGCGTTGAAGCAAGCCTGCGCCGCCTTTCCCACTACGACTACTGGGACAACAAAATACGCCGTTCCGTGCTTCTGGACAGCGGCGCCGATCTCCTGCTGTACGGCATGGGCGAACACCAAATTGTAGAAACGGCCGAAGCCCTGGACAGCGGCATACCGGTAAACGAAATTACTTTTATAAAAGGTTCCGTATACAAAACAAAGGATGAAGGGCGCATTTACGATTTTATACGCCTGCCTAAATACAACGATATATTAAAATCAAAAACTTTGTTTGCCAAAAGCTTTATGGAGCAGTACGAAAATACCGACGCCGTTACGGCCAAAACCCTTGTTGAGGAATACGACGAATGGCTGGTTGTGCAGAACCCGCCTTCACCGCCCCTTAAAACAAAGGAACTGGATTCCGTTTACGCCCTTGAATATATGAGGGATTACCATCCTATATATAAAAGCGAAGGGGGAATCCCAGCCATTGAGGAAGTGAAATTCAGCCTTATCAGCAGCCGAGGCTGTTTCGGCAACTGTAATTTCTGCGCCCTTGCTTTTCATCAGGGCCGCGTCGTATCGTCGCGCAGCCATAACTCCATACTCGCCGAGGCCGAGAAAATAGTTTGGGATCCCGATTTTAAAGGATATATACACGATGTCGGCGGCCCTACGGCAAACTTCCGCCACGCCGCATGCAAAAAACAGGAAGAACACGGCGCATGCAAAAACAGGCAGTGCCTTTTCCCCTCGCCCTGCAAAAATCTGGATATAAGCCATACCGATTACACAAAGCTTTTAAGGAAACTAAGGGAAATACCGCGGGTTAAAAAGGTCTTTATCCGTTCGGGGATACGGTACGACTATTTAATTTACGACAAGGACACTGCATTTTTCAACGAACTTTGCAAATATCATATAAGCGGCCAGCTTAAAGTCGCCCCGGAACATATTTCGCCCGCCGTGCTTAACAAAATGGGCAAACCCGGACGCGACGTTTACGAAAGGTTTGTTAAAAAATATTATGAAATAAATAAAAAACTCGGCATGGAACAGTACCTTGTACCCTATCTTATGAGCAGCCACCCCGGAAGCGGCCTGAAAGAAGCCGTGGAGCTTGCGGAATATCTGCGCGATATAGGCCATACGCCCGAACAGGTGCAGGATTTTTATCCCACGCCCGGCACGCTTTCAACAGCCATGTACTACACGGAACTTGATCCGCGGACAATGGAAAAAGTGTATGTGCCCAAATCCCCCCATGAAAAAGCCATGCAGAGGGCGCTTATGCAGTACCGCATGCCGCAAAACAGGGAGCTTGTCACAGAGGCCCTGAAAAAAGCGGGCCGCGAGGATTTAATAGGATTCGACAAAAAATGCCTTATACGTCCCCGCGCGTTTTCAGCCGAAAAACAGTCTCCCGGCAAAAGCGGGTTCAGGCATGATAAAAATGCAAAAGCGCCGGGCCGCCAATCCCCTAAAAACAGCGCCCCGCCGAAAAAGAAAACCATAAGGAACATCCATAAGAAAAAATAAAACGGCGTTTCATTCTCCACTTGCAGTCATTCCTGAGCATGCGGATTTATCGCGCATTTTTTACGTTTTCTTCATTATAACAAAAATGATACGAAAGAAATTTAACGGCCAAACAATTTCAGTTTGCAGAATCGCCCAAGCCTTCTGAGAAAAAATTTTCCCTATTTCCGCGCGTCATGCGTTTGCCGTAGGAGCCGCTGTCCCGGCACGCATGCGCCTTGAACCGCAAAAAATTTTTCCTTGTAAAGCCCAATAGTTTTAACGGGCGTTACGGCATAAGGGCACGGCAAAAGCAGAGCCGATGCGGCGGCCTGCGGCAAGCCGCTTTAACACGGCTATTCGCCGCTATCGTCCATTAAAAACGCGTGTGATTTTGTAAAACGAAGCTAACCTTCCGCGCCATACGCCGCGCAAAACCATGCGCCGTCATAACCGCGCTTGCCGATAAGGTTCAATTTACTTTCGGCACAGACCTCAAAACCATTGACAAATTGCGCCAATGATGTGAAAATATAATTAATTATGCACTTTTACTAAACCAAAAAGGAATGGTATGAAAATGGATAAAATCAATTACATCGGAACAAGGGATAAAAATATTAAAGCCACGGCAAGCGAGGCAATATTAAAAGGTATTTGCAGCGACGGCGGGCTTTTTATACCCGAAAAATTCCCCAAGCCCGACAAAAGCCTTGAAGAACTTTCAAAACTCGGCTACTGTGATTTAGCGTATGAAATATTAAAACTTTATCTTACAGACTTTACGGAAGATGAACTCCGCTTCTGCATAAACAATGCATACGACGAAAAGTTCGACACCCCCGAGATAGCCCCCGTGGCCGAAAAAGGCGGAGTTTCAATACTGGAGCTTTTCCACGGCAGGACAATAGCATTTAAGGATATGGCGCTTTCAATACTTCCTTATCTTATGAAAACAGCCGCGAAAAAGAACGGCATGGATAAGGAAATAGTTATACTTACAGCAACTTCAGGCGACACGGGAAAAGCGGCCCTTGAAGGATTTGCAGATGTCGAAGGCATTAAAATAATAGTATTCTTCCCCGAGGACGGCGTAAGCCCCGTGCAGAAGCTCCAAATGACAACTCAGGAAGGCAAAAATACATGTGTCGTGGGCATTAAAGGCAATTTCGACGACGCGCAGACGGCCGTTAAAACAATATTCACCGATAACGGCCTTTGCTGTGAGCTTGAAAAAAAAGGCTTTGTTTTTTCCTCCGCAAACTCAATAAATATCGGCCGCCTTGTGCCTCAGATTGTGTATTACTTCCAGGCGTACCTGCGCATGGCGGATCACGGCGTTATTACTATAGGGGATGAAATAAACGTTGTTGTGCCGACAGGCAATTTCGGCAATATACTGGCCGGATATTTCGCAAATAAAATGGGACTGCCCGTTAAAACTTTCATCTGCGCCTCAAATGAAAACAACGTGCTTTTCGATTTCTTCTCAACGGGAACCTACAACAAAAACAGGCCGTTCAACGTTACAAATTCGCCTTCCATGGACATACTTGTTTCAAGCAATCTGGAGCGTCTCCTTGCCGTTGCGGCAGGACAGGAAAAATGCCGCTCTCTTATGGAAAGCCTTAACAAAACGGGAGAATACAGCCTTGACCTTTCGGATACGAATATAAAAGGCGAATGGGCAACCCAGGCCGAAACAAACGCGGCGATAAAAGAAATGTTTGAAAAATGCGGATATGTCCTTGACACCCACACGGCCGTCGCATACTCCGCATATAAAAAATACCTTGCCGAAACAGGCGACCGCACAAAAACCGTTATCGTTGCCACGGCAAGCCCTTACAAATTCACAAAAGACGTGCTGTCCGCTATAGACGGAAAATACGCTTCAATGGATTTCTTCCCGCTTATGGACGAGCTTGAAAAAATATCCGGCGTTGAAATACCGTCGCCTATCAAAGGCATTGAAAACAGGGAAATACGCCACAAAACCGTTATTGAAAAAGACGGTATAAAAGCTTTTGTAAAAGATTATCTGACAAAATAATATTTATAACGCGGTTTATTCCAAAACTTGTTTTTAAACGCCGCCTTAAAACGGCCGCGGCGTTATGTTTGCCGTTAAGAGCTTAATTTTCAGGCGGCTCCGTTTTATTTTCGGCAGTTACCGTTTTATTCATTTTCTGTACGTTTTTTAACCAAAACATACCAAAAAGGCCTTTCGCGGCTTTCTTGGTATGTTTTTACACGACATTCATTCCACTTATATAAGCCATAAAATATATCGCCATAAACAGGCGCGGCAAAAATATCCGCCCTGCTTTTAAGCCGCGGATTTAAATCGCCTTATTTATGGCATGAAAAAACTTGTTTTATTAAAAATCCAGGAGGGTAATTTTAATGAATATCAAAGAGGAAACAATAAACACGCTTAGGTTTTTAAGCGCAGACGCTATTGAAAAAGCAAAAAGCGGCCATCCCGGCCTTCCTATGGGTTCGGCCCCTATGGCCTATACTCTTTGGGCAGAAAAGATGAACCACAGCCCGGAAAATCCAAACTGGCCGAACCGCGACCGTTTTGTTTTAAGCGCCGGCCATGGTTCAGCGCTTTTATATTCCCTTTTGCACATATTCGGCTACGGCGTGACCATAGAGGATTTAAAAAATTTCCGACAGAAAGGCAGCAAAACCCCAGGACATCCCGAATACGGCGTAACATGCGGCGTTGAAACAACGTCGGGGCCTTTGGGGCAGGGCATCGCCATAGCGGCCGGTTTTGCCCTTGCCGAAAGCCGTTTGGCTGCGGAATTCAATAAGCCCGACTACGACGTATATAACCATTATACATACGCCCTTTGCGGCGACGGATGTCTTATGGAAGGCGTTTCCTCCGAGGCCGCTTCCCTTGCGGGCACAATGGGGCTCGGCAAGCTTATTGTCCTTTACGATTCCAATAATATAACGATAGAAGGCTCGACGGATTCAGCCTTTACAGAGAACGTGCGCAAACGATTCGACGCTTACGGCTGGCAGACGCTTTTTGTAAGCGACGGCAATGATACCGAAGCCATAGCAAAAGCCATTGACGAAGCGAAAGCCGAAACTTCAAAGCCTACTTTAATAGAAATAAAAACTCTCATAGGTTTCGGCGCGCCTAATAAACAAGGCAAAGCCTCGGCCCACGGCGAACCTCTCGGCGCCGACGAAATAAAATCGGCAAAAGCAAATCTCGGCTTTAACCATAACGAAGATTTTTGTGTTCCTTCCGAAGTTAAAAGCCATATGGAAAACATTATTAAATCCCTCGGCGAAAAAGAAAAAGCATGGCAGGAAATGTTTTTAAAATACCGTGCCGAATTTCCCGAAATGGCCGAAAAATGGGATACGTTCCACAGCGCCGATCTTCCGTGCAGCCTCATTGACAACGACGATTTCTGGACATATGAAGGCGATACCGCAACAAGGGCGTCGTCCGAAAAAGCGCTTCAAAAGCTTTCAAAGCTTGTGCCAAACCTTTTCGGCGGCTCGGCAGACTTAGGCCCTTCAAACAAATCAGTTATGAAGGACCGCGAATATTATTCAAAAGATAATCCTTCAGGTTCAAACATACATTTCGGAGTAAGGGAATTTGCAATGACGGCAATGGCAAACGGCGTTGCCCTTCACGGCGGCTTAAGGCCTTATGTCGCAAGCTTTTTCGTGTTCAGCGACTATATGAAGGCCGGCCTTCGCCTTTCCGCCCTTATGGGGCTTCCCGTTATAAGCATTATGACACACGATTCCATAGGCGTAGGGGAGGACGGGCCTACGCATCAGCCGATAGAACAGCTTGCGGCTTTAAGGAGCATGCCCAACTACACCGTATTCCGCCCGTGCGACTCAAAAGAAACGGCGGCGGCATGGTATATGGCCCTTACAAGGAAAACAAGCCCTTCTGCGCTTGTGCTGACAAGGCAGAATCTCCCTCTGCTTGAGGAAACAGGCAAAAACGCATTAAAAGGCGGCTATGTGCTTAAAGACTGCGAAGGCGCGGCCGATATACTCCTTATGGCAAGCGGCTCGGAAGTTGAACTTATATACAAAGCACATGAAATATTAAAAGGCAAAGGCATAAAATCAAAAGTTATATCAATGATAAGCTGGGAAGTATTCGACGAGCAAAGCAGTGAGTACAAAGAAAGCGTTATGCCTAAAGGCGTTACAAAAAGGCTTGCGGTTGAAGCGGCAAGCGGGTTCGGCTGGCATAAGTATACAGGCCTTGACGGCGAAATAATTTCAATGGAAACTTTCGGCGACAGCGCCCCGGCCAAAGAGCTGTTTAAGGAGTTCGGCTTTACGGTTGAAAACGTGGTTGAAACCGCTGAAAGAATGGTAAACGGAACTGTTTCAAAATAAATAATAAAAACGCTGTATAAAAATTTCCGTTAAAAAACAATTACGGCCGCTCCCTCAAATACATATTTGGCGGAGCGGCTTTTATTATAATTTTAAAGCGTTATTTTAAAAAGCTGAATTCCGCCTTATTTTTAAGCAGGGTAAAAGCCGGGTGGTCGGCCCGGCTTTTTAGGAAGGTATTATGAATTTTTTTTGGGGTTTGTGTATTTCTTGTTTGCAGTTATTAGTATAAGCTTTATTTATTAACTTGATATTTATTTTTTGTTAACATTTTTTTACCAAAATCATTCTTTTATAAAGGAAGGGGTATTATGAATTTTATTTCAGTGTTTGTATTTTTCTGCTGTGATTATTAGTATAAACTTTATTTATTAACGCCGTATTTGTTTTTTGTAAATTTTTTACCTTAAGCGCATTATATTATAATTATGTTATAAATTAAAAAGCCGCGACAAAGTCGCGGTTTTTTTGGGGAAGGTATTATGAATTTTTAGTGCTTGTGTATCCTGTTTACAAAAATTAGTATATTCCATATTTATTAACTCCGTATTTATTTTCTGTTAACTTTTTTTTAACGTTAACTTTTCCATACAGGGTAAAAGCCGAGGGGTCGGCTCGGCTTTTTAAAGGAAGGTATTATGAATTTTCTTTTGGGGTTTGTTTATCTTGCTTACATTTATCAGTCTATCCTTTTTTCTTTAACTCCGTA
>JANFXS010000009.1 GCA_024460105.1 Anaerotignum faecicola | reverse complement strand
TTTCTTTTGGGGTTTGTTTATCTTGCTTACATTTATCAGTCTATCCTTTTTTCTTTAACTCCGTATTTATTTTCTGTTAACTTTTTTTTAACGTTAGTTTTTCCATACAGGGTAAAAGCCGAGGGGTCGGCTCGGCTTTTTAAAGGAAGGTATTATGAATTTTCTTTTGGGGTTTGTTTATCTTGCTTACATTTATCAGTCTATCCTTTTTTCTTTAACTCCGTATTTATTTTCTGTTAACTTTTTTTTAACGTTAGTTTTTCCATACAGGGTAAAAGCCGAGGGGTTGGCTCGGCTTTTTAAAGGAAGGTATTATGAATTTTCTTTTGGGGTTTGTTTATCTTGTTTACATCTATCAGTCTATCCTTTTTTCTTTAACGGCGTATTTATTTTCTGTTAACTTTTTTTTAACGTTAACCTTTTCCTTTCAGGGTAAAAGCCGAGGGGTCGGCTCGGCTTTTTAAAGGAAGGTATTATGAATTTTCTTTTGGGGTTTGTTTATCTTGTTTACATCTATCAGTCTATCTCTTTTTCTTTAACGGCGTATTTATTTTCTGTTAACTTTTTTTTAACGTTAGTTTTTCCATACAGGGTAAAAGCCGAGGGGTCGGCTCGGCTTTTTAAAGGAAGGTATTATGAATTTTCTTTTGGGGTTTGTGTATCTTGTTTACAAATAATAATATAAATTATAAATATTAACGCCATATTTATAATTTGTAAACAAAGTATTAATGTTTGAAAATTTATGTATAATTTATATTTCCAGTATTGAAGTATACCATGCGCCGGGCTTAAGCCGCCTGAATTTTAAGCATATCCGCCCTTATATTCCATATGCCGTTTCCGGAGCAATGCCGTCGTCACTTCTACATTCCTCTTTATTGGCTATTGAAATTACTATCTCATATCCTTCGGGTTTTTCCTCAACTTTATATACGGCGTCGATACCTGAATTTTTCATCAGCTCCACACTTTTTTTAATTGTGTTCGTTACAAGGCGTATATCGCCCAGGTTCCGTTTAATCTTTTGGTCGCTCCTTTCGATAACGCTTTCTCTGAGTTTCTCTATCGTTTCATTCACAAGCTCCTCCGTTTTTTTAACATTGAGCCCTTCCTGTATAACCTGATATACTACTTCTTCCCTGACCCTTTCGTCCGGAATTTTAAGAAACGACCTTGCATGCCTTTCAGTCAGGTTGTTATCCAACAACATTCCCTTAATGTTGTCGCTCAGCCTGAGAAGGCGTATTTTATTTGCTATGGAGCTTTGGCTCTTGCCCAGCTTCTGTGCAACCTCCTCCTGCGTCAGACCGTAATCCTCCACCAAAGACTGATACCCCAAAGCCTCTTCTATGTAGTTTAAATTCTGCCTCTGTATATTTTCAGTTAAGGCAATAAGCGCGCTTTTATTGTCGTTTATAGACACCACCATTGCGGGTATCGTCGAAAGGCCCGCAAGCTTCGCCGCCCTAAGCCTTCTCTCCCCGCATACAAGTTCATAGCAGTGGCCGTTTATAAGCCTTACCGTTATGGGCTGCATAACTCCGAATTCTTTAATCGAGCTTGTCAGTTCTTCCAGCGATTCTTTATGAAAATATTTCCTCGGCTGCGCGGGGTTTGGCTTTATGTCCTCAATAGGAATATCAACAACTTTTTTATCATTTCTATTCTGTACTTTTTTTTGAAAAAAATCATAGAATTTTATAGATTCGCCCAACATATTCACCTCTTTTGTATTATCGCTTCCAATACATTAAGTATACCATTGCGCGGCAATGTAAAAAGTCCCAATCGTATTCTTTATTGTTACAAAAAAATACGCAAAACACCCGCATGCCCTGCGAAAAATAAATATATATGTTCCCTTTAAACGCCTATACGGCTTTTAAGGCGAAAATATGCAAATAAAAACGCGCATACGCCATAAAAAGCGCTGCGCGCAAAGCTTTATTCCTGCCCTTTTTTTATCCTCGGTATAAATCCTTTAAGGAATCGCCCTTCGCCGCGGTTTTTAACATAAAAATAACCTATAACCGAAAATACCGACGCCCCTATAAAATTTACAAAAAGATCCATCATCGTATCATAAAGCCCTATATCCAAATATCCGCCGATGCCAAGCTCCTGCCCGTTAACCGCAACGCTTGTTATATTTTTAATCATATAAGGCACATTTATTCCATCAGGGTTTAGAAGCACGCTGTTTATAGAAGTTAAGACTGTATCCTTTTGTGTATCGAAACCTAAAAACAGATCCACCCCAAACTCATAGAATTCCCATAATACGCCTATTGTCATTGAAAAGCAAAATGCAACTACAGATAAGAAAAAAGGCGAAAGCATAAATTTGAACTTTTCGTTTTTGTTTAATATGTCTACCATTGAAAATCCTATAGCCGCCGCAAGAAACCCGTTTAATGTATGCAGCATCGTATCCCAGTGCTTAAAATGTATATAGTATTCGCTTATTTCGCCAAGTATCTCCGCGGCAAATATAAAAAGGAGTATTATAATTTCCAATGTATCCGGTATTTCTATATGGAAATTCCTTTGTATAAAACTGGGCACCATAAAAAGTACAAGAGTCAGCAGGCACAAAAACACATTTTCATAGTTCTTGTTAAATATCTGCGCAACCATCACTGCTATAACAAGAGCGCGCAGTATAACAAACAGCGTAAAAGTTTTTTTATGTTTTTTAATTTCACTTACAAGGTCGCTCATGCGCCATGTTATTTTATTTGCCATTAGTAAGCCTCCAAAATCAAAATCGTTTTTCCTGATTCAGACGCCCTTTTCCATATCCTCCGTCCTATCGTACACTGCCGTTGTTTCAGGTAGGTTCTTTTTCCTAAGCTGCCAGCTTATAAACTGGGAGAAAAGCCTGTAGATAACGGCAAACGCCGGAACTCCTATAACCATCCCCACAAAGCCGAACAGGCCTCCGAAAAGAAGTATGGAAAAAAGCACCCAAAAACCGCTTAATCCCGTTGTTTCTCCAAGTATTCTCGGGCCGAGTATATTTCCGTCAAACTGCTGGAGTATAAATACGAATATAACAAAATATACGCTTTGTATCGGGCTTACCGTCAATATAATAATTGTTGCGGGCACAGCGCCGATAAACGGCCCAAAGAAAGGTATTACATTTGTAATCCCTATTATAACGCTCACAAGAACGGCATACGGCCAGTTAAATATCGACATTACTATAAAACATAATATTCCTATTATTAAGGAATCAAGAAGTTTCCCTCTTATGAACCCGCCGAATATTCCGCTTGTAAAACGTATTTCATTTATAAAAGTATTCCCCCTGTCCACATTTAAAAGGGCAAATATAACCTTCTTGGCCTGGGCGCAGAACTTGCGCCTGCCGCTGAGCAGATAAACGGCCGCAACACAGCCTATAAGCAGATTTTTGAAAAATCCTGCGACGCCTATAACGCCGCTGCTTACCTCCGTTACAATCCTCTGAAAATAACCAATCAGGTCGTTTTTCATCCATACCGAAAAACTGTCCAAATAGTCCTCGGAAAACTGGCTGAAAGTGTCCATAAATTCAGGGTGCTCGTTTAAGAAACCTACACACCAGTCGTATGCCTTTTGGCTGTTTTTCGGCAAGTCGGCGATAATATTCATAATGCTTTCTACAACCTGAGGTATTACAAGGTAAAAAACTCCAGTTATAACAAACAGCGCAACAAGCATCGCCACTGTTATTGAAATGCCTTTAGCCATGGAATGAGCCCTTTTTTCATTTTTAAACTTTGATTGGAAAAACGGGATCAGCTTTTTATCAAGCGTTGTACACAGCGGCGTTAAAAGGTAAGCTATTACTCCTCCGTAAATAAAAGGCATAAGTATGTTCATAAAGTCCTTTACAGCCACAAAAAATGTGCTGGATCTGTAAATACAGAAGAAAAATACAATACTTAATGCAATCGCCCCAAAGCCGGAAAGGCTTAAATAAATGTGTTTTTTTAAATTTTTGTTAAGCATACACTTCTCCTTGGAATATTCATATTTCCCCAACTTATTCAGCCGTTAAAGCGCCCGCTTCAGGCCGAATAAAAATCCCCACTTAATAATAAACGGGGCTTATTAAAAAAAGTCTTTCCGCCCCGCTGTTTTTATTTTACTATGGTTTTGCCGAAATTGGAATACATGTTTTAACAAAATAATATGTCTTTTCCCGCCGGAATACCCCCGGATTCATTATGTGTTATTGCCGCAAATCCGCAAAGGCAGTATATTTATAATCAAAATTCCCCCTATTTCCGGCTATGTCAAATTAAGCCCGAGGTTTCAAACCGCTGTGTTTTCCCAAAACGGAAATCCATAAGCGCGGTTTTACGCATGCGGCGCATAACAAACGAAATTTTTCCATATCAGGCGCCGATTCAGCCGGAAATAAACATGCGTCCCGAAAAAACAAAAAGCCGCGGGGCATTATCCCGCGGCCATACCGTTTAATTATTCTATATCTACATCAAGCTCCACAACGTTATCATCGTCGTCATAAGTAACTTCGGCGTATAAATCCTCATTGCCCTCATAGTTGTCAATAATTTCATCTACGTCGCTTGAGCTTCCGTCAAGCGTCACGTCCACGTCGTCAATATCGTCAAAATAGTATGTATAATCATCGTCAATTTCTATTTTTCCGCTTGAAATATACGTTACGTCCCCGCTTTTTCTCGAATTGGAACTTTTGCCCTCTTTTTCAATTTCAGCGTCTATTTCTATAACATAATTATTGTGTACTTTAAGTTCAACCCTTATCCTTGCTCCATCGTCAAGTTTATCCTGGAGTTCGTCAAAATCCGAATGTTTGCCGTCAATGGTTACATAAAGTCCGTCCGGATCGTCAATATCATATTCATCGCCGTTAGACAGTTCAAGCCTTGAAGATGTAAGCTCTTCCAATATGCCGTCATCGTCATCGCTGTCGTCGGAAGTTTCGGCGTCAACTTCCGTAACATATCCGTCTTCTATAACAAGATCCGCTTTTACTTTGTCATAATCTTCAACGGCATCCTCAAGATCCTCGAAATCTTTTGTTTTGCCGTCTATTTTAATATCGATATCATCCGGATCGTCAATACTATACGTATTGCCGTTTGTAAACTTAATCTTAGAGGAAGAAACCGAAGAAATCGTGCCGCTTACCTCGTCGTCATCCTCATTATCGCGTATCTCGGCGTCAATTTCCGTTATATAATCGTCGTCGTCAACGTCAAGCACAACATAAATAGTTTCATCATCTTCATAATATTCAAGCAGATCGTCAAAGTCTTTGGATTTGCCGTCGATTGTTACTTCAACATCCTTAGGATCGTCTATATAATACGTATCGCCGTCTTTAATTTTAAGTTTTTCCTCCGAAAGGGACGATATTGTGCCCCTGTCAGCTCCGCCTTCGGCTTCATTGTCTGTGTCGCCGTCGATGGAAACTACTTTATTGCCGCTGCCAAGGCCGAGTATAACGTAAACGTCGTCGCCGTCGTCAAACGCGTCTATTATATCGTCAAGGCTCGCCCCTGTATCGCCGTTAAACGTAACCGTCGGCGAATTAAACTTATATGTGTCGCCGTTTTTAATCTTTATTTCCTTATCGTTAATCTTTGTAATATATCCTTTTACAGTATCTTCAAGCGTTTCCGCCTTTATGCGCACAACATATCCGTCGGAATCAAGGGTAACCGTAGCCCTGACGCTTTCTTCCTTGTCGTCGACAAAATCGACAAATTCCTCCATATCCATGCTGTCGCCGTCAAGGGTTACATATATATCCTTGTCATATATATATCTGTAATCTTTTTCGCCTGTAAGTCTGATTTTAGAAGTGCTGAGGGAAGATATAATACCCGTCGCTTCACTGCTAGTTGAGGTTGAGGCCGGCGGATCCTCCTGAATTGCAACTGAAGTAGCGTTTCCGCCCTTATATGTAACTACAAGAACCTGCCCTCCGGTAATGGAACTCGGAGTTCCGGCAGAACCGTCCTTAAAAGTTACGCTTGCATCCGTTCCGACATATAAGGATCTCGTTTTGCCGTTATCCAGCATGCTCATCATAATTCCGTCGCCGTATGTGACAATGTTAGTCGCAAAGCCGGAAATACTTCCCGTTTCATTATCGCTTGGCACAGTGGATGCATTTTTAAGCAGATCATACCCCTTTGTTACAATTACAGCCATTTCGGATCTGTTGATCACAGCCCTTGCGTTAAAATTGCCGTTGCTGTCGCCCGAAAGTATACCTTCATCCTCAAGCATTGCGACATATGGAAGAGCTGATGTTGAAATTGAAGAATTGTCTTTAAAAGACGTGCTTGTATCGTCAGCCGACAGGGAGCTGTCAGCCGTAATAAGGCCCCGGCCCATTATATATGCAACCATTTCCCTTGTGGCTTTTTTGCTTGCGCCCGCCGACGACATAATACTCGGAAGATCGCTTACCGTTATTATTGAATTTTCAAGGCAGTATGCGGTTGCTTCATGCGCCCATGAAGGTATCTTATACCCATTCATGACGGAAGTCCATTTGCTTATAACCGAACTTGACGCCGAAACGTTTTCAGCCGCTTTCAGAAGGCTGTATGTAATCTGTATAGTTTCACATAATGTTACACTGTCTTTCGGCCTGAAAACTGTTTTGCCGTTGCTTGTTTCGCCAACCATTATTCCAAGTTCCGCCGCTTTATTTACATAAGTTTCAGCGCCTGACCATGGCACGTCGCCGATGTCGCTGAACGACGCCGCAAAACCTGTCGCAGCCGTGCTTAATACCATTGCAGACGCCAGTAAAAGCGCTAATTTCTTTTTCATTATCGATCAACTCCTTAATTTTTAGGTTGATTTTTCCCAAAATTTCTGAGATATATATTATTTTGCAGTTTTAACAAAATATTATATATATCAATCATAATAGTTCTCAAAAGTTAAGAGAAAGTTAATAACTATGTTACAACCCTTTGACAATATTATCCTATCTGCTGTAAAATAGCTTGTATAAGCGTTTTAAACGTTTAACCTTAACTTAACTATGCTTGTTTAAATTTACTGTAAAGGAAGGTGGTTTCTGCTATGAGGATACTGATTGCCGAAGATGAAGCGGATTTAAACGGCATACTTGTTAAAAGGCTAAAAAACGAAAATTACGGCGTGGATTCATGCCTTAACGGCATTGACGCCTGGGACTATATACACCTTACAAATTACGACGCCGTTATACTCGATATTATGATGCCGGGATTAAGCGGGCTTGAAGTTTTAAAACGCATGCGCGAACAAAACATAAAAACGCCCGTCCTTCTTTTAACGGCAAAAGACAGCATTGAAGACAGGGTTACAGGGTTAAACTGCGGCGCTGACGACTACCTTATAAAGCCGTTCGCCTTTGACGAGCTCCTTGCCCGTATAAAGGTTATAATACGCCGAAAAACCGAAAGCGTTTCAAACGTGTTTACGCTCGCCGACCTTACGGTTAACTGCGACAGCCATACCGTTACACGGGGCGGCAGGAATATACAGCTTGCCAGCAAAGAATTTGCCATACTCGAATATATGATCCGCAATCAGGGGATTGTACTTTCTAAAGAAAAAATAGAACAGCATATCTGGAATTACGACTATGAAGGCGGAAGCAGCGTTATAAAGGTATATATAAGGTATCTGCGCAAAAAAATAGACGACGATTTCGACGTTAAACTTATACACACAGTGCGTAACGCCGGGTATGTGCTTAGGGTGGAGCCTTAAAATGAAAAAACTTTCCGTAAAACTAAGGGTAACTATTTGGTATACGGTTTTTGTGGCCGTACTTACGGCAGTATTTATGGTTATCCTCATATCAAGCGCCGTAAGAACTTCAAATTCATTGGGCCGCATGCGCCTTACAAACGCTGTCGACTGGGCGGTTCATGCCATAAAGTACAACAACGACGGCAGCCTGAAAATAAGCCTGAAAACCGACAAAACAAAAGGCGTCGACATTGTCGTTTACAACATGGACAACAATATTATTTATAAAAACAAAACGGCCGTAATATTTGACGAGGGGTTCGGCGAAAATGTGCGCACTGCGGAAAGCGACAACAAAAACTATCTTATATGCGACAGGCTCGTAAAGTTCAAAAACCACCCCGGACTGTGGCTAAGGGGCTCCTTCCCCGTAGATTACGATACTATAACCGGGGCGTCAATGGTACGCCTTGCATTTTTCATATTCCCGTTTGCCGTTGTGATAATGGCCATAGGCGGCTATGCCATAACAAAAAGGGCTTTTGAGCCTGTAGCCCGCATAACGCGGCAGGCAAACAGCATTTCCGGTGGCAGCGACCTGTCAAAACGCGTCTGTCACGGCCCCGACTTTAAAGCGTATGATGAAATAACCGAACTTGCCGCAACATTCGATAAAATGTTTCAGAGACTGCAAAGTTCCTTTGAAAAGGAACGCCAGTTCACAAGCGACGTTTCACATGAGCTCAGGACGCCGACTTCCGTTATAATATCTCAATGCGAATACCTTCTGTCCAATGAAACAAACGACGACAAGAGGGATTCCCTTGAAGCCATATTAAAGCAGTCCCAGAAAATGAGCCGCCTTATATCGGAGCTCCTTACCCTCTCCCGCACGTCGAACAGCAGGGCGGCGCTTCATTTTGAGGATATAAATTTAAGCGAAACAGCCGAAATTGTTGCGGAAGAATTCCAGTTTAACGGCAACGCAAAAAACATAAAAATAATATCCGAAATTGAAAGCGGAATACACATAAACGCCGACCAGACATTTATAATGCAGTTTTTAATCAATTTAATTTCAAACGGCATACAGTATGGAAAGGAGAACGGCTTTGTTTCCATACGCCTAAGCTATAAAGACGGCGTGGCTTTCGGAGAAATTTCCGATAATGGGATCGGAATATCCGAAAGCGATCTCACAAAAATATGGAACAGGTTTTACCAAGCCAACCCGTCTCGCAGCAACCCTGACGGAAGCAGCGGTCTGGGCCTTGCCATGGTAAAATGGATTATCGAAAACCACGGCGGCGAAATTAAAGCCGAAAGCGTTTTAAACGAAGGCAGTACGTTCAGCTTTAAACTGCCGAACGCAAACAAAGAAACTGAAAGGGGTTAAAAAATGTCGAAATGGCTTTTCAAAAAATTTATAAAAGATTATGAAAACACGGCCGATCCCTCCGTTAGGGCCGCATACGGCAAACTTTCAGGTATTATAGGAATAATTCTAAACCTGACCCTTTTCGCATGCAAAATGGCTGTCGGCGTTATATCGGGATCGCTGTCAATTACCGCCGACGCCGTAAACAATCTGTCGGACGCCTCGTCAAGCATAATAAGCCTTCTCGGTTTTAAGCTTGCCTCGCGCCCGGCCGACGACGAACACCCCTATGGCCACGGACGGTACGAATACCTTTCCGGCCTTATGGTATGCGTCATTATAATACTAATCGGCTTTGAGCTTCTTAAAAGCAGCGCCGAGAAAATAATAAACCCTTCCCATACTGAATTCAGCGTTGTATTTGCGGGTACGCTCGTATTTTCCATACTCATTAAAATTTGGATGTCATCCTTTAATTCCGAGGCCGGGAAGGCTATTTCGTCAAAAACCCTCAAAGCCGCCGCCGCCGACAGCCGCAACGACGTCCTTGCAACGTCGGCCGTATTGGCGTCTTTTGTAATTTCCGGCATAACGGGAATTGATCTCGACGGTTTCATGGGCTTTGCCGTCGCATTGTTTATACTTTACAGCGGCTACGGGCTTATAAAAGACACGATTGATCCCCTTCTCGGCCATGCGCCGGACCCCCAGGCTGTGGAATATATAAAAAAGAAAATACTAAGCTATGAAGGCGTTTTGGGAACGCACGATCTTATGATACACGACTACGGCCCGGGCAGGCAGTTTGCAAGCGTACATGTTGAAATGGCGGCGGAGCAGGACGTTATTTCAAGCCACGACGTTATAGACACAATAGAACGTGATTTCAAAAACCATGACGGCCTTAATATGATTGTCCATTACGATCCAATCATAACAAACGACAGTTCCACCAACAATATTCGCCGCTGGATTTCCGAAAAAATTAAGGAAATAAGCCCCGAGCTTGAAATACACGATCTGCGCACTGTCCCCGGCTCGTCAAGGACAAATGTAGTGTTCGACTGCGTTATGCCGTATTCGGTTGAAATATCTGAAAAAGAACTTTGCAGCCGTATAAGCCGTATGGTTATAGACGCTTTCCCAAACCATTACTGCATCATTACAATAGACAGGGATTTTGCGGCAAAGGCGAAATAAAAACATACCCTGCCATAACGCGTTTTAGATCTTAATCCTACGATACAACATATACATTCAATTGTCTGCTATTGGCATGCCTTCGGCAGACATTTCCTGTAATACGCGCGGCGAGCGCCCCTGAAACGCCGCCCGGCGGCGGGCTTTTTTAATATGCGTAACCTTTCAACTCCACGTTTAAAGCTGTAATAAACACAAAAAACAGGGAACATATCTTTTGTTCCCTGTCTGTATCACGTCTTATATTATTATAAATACTTTAATTCAATGGTTAAACTTACATATGCTATTATTAAGTATCCCGATAAAATTGTTAAGTTGTTTTTACTTCAATTTATCTTACGAACCTTAAAATCCGGCAAATCCTTTTCCGAAATCAACACATTCGGTTTTGCCGTCGCCGGAAGGCATACCGTTAACAATAAGCCCTTCGCCGTAAAGCGACGCCCCGTCTTTAGACACTCTTTCTTCCCAATCGCGCATCCATTTGCCGTCGCCCCAGCCGTAGGAACCGAAAAGCGCCACTTTTTTTCCTTTCAGGTTTCCTTCAACACTCTCGAAAAACGGCTCGAATTCGCCTTCTTCAAGCACTTCGTCCCCCATAGACGGGCATCCGAAAGCAATTTTATCATAAGCGGAAATATCGCCGCCAAAATCCGAAACGTCAAAAATTTCGGCTTCCGCGCCGCTCTGGCCAATGCCCTCGGCAATTGAATTTGCCATAATTTTTGTATTGCCTGTACCGCTCCAATAGATAACAGCTATTTTTCCCATAAATTTATTTCCTCCTATATATTTATTTTCAATTGTCGGGCCGCGCCCGTTTCCGGGGCGTTTAACTGCCCATATATTATGCGGCTCCCAGTATATTTAAAACCGTTGCGCCGCTTTCTGCCTTTTTCAAAAGAACTTCCCTGCACTTTCTGTATCGTTCAAATAAACGTCTTGCCTCCTCTTCGTTTCCGTAAACCTTCCAGTATCCGCAAAATTTATAGTTCCTGCCGCCGTTTTCAATAAACGCGATAACATCCTGCGCCGGATACCCCATAAAAAATCCAAACTCGTGCGGAAAACTGTCGCATCCCGTAATCCTTCCCGCAAGATGCAAAACCATTTTTTCAACGTAATCCGTCCCGTCAGTTTGGGTAGGGTAGCCAATGCTCTTTAGGAAACCGTTTACAGCATGGTTTTTTAAGGAGGCGAGCATCGGCTTTTTCCTATAAGTGAGTATGTAAAATCTGGCGCCGCACCTATACAGCACCTTAAAATATATATCTTTTGGGTTGAGGAGTATGTTGTATCGGCCGAGGAGCGGAGTAAACTCCTCTTCCTTAACGGCAGGGCACGAAAATAACGACGCCTGCTTTAAACCCAAAAGAGTTGGGGAGCAATGTAATATAAGCAGTTTTTCAAATTCATCAGACATCGGCTCATTCTCCTTTTTATTAGCATAAGCTAACTCATAGATAAAAAAATATCAACAATATTCCGCCAATATTTTTTTAAGCGCACAACCGCTGCTGCTGTGAGAATGTGCAACCGCTATGTTGCTTTTTTTAGCTTCCTGCATAGCGCCGTTAACCATAATATGCGAAACCGTGCTTGTAAACAGCACAACCAAATCGGCCTTGCCGATTTTGCTTTTAAAATTACCCGGCATCTGTGTAAACACTTTTGCCTTACAGTTATAGCCCTTACAAATATCCATGTACTGTCTAACCATGCGGTCATGTCCGCCTACTATAACAACGCTCATCAATAAGCCTCCTTTAAATCAATCTGATAAATAAATATAACAGAACAGTTAACTCCGGTTCCGTTTAGTTAGCTTAAGCTAATTTTTATATAGATATACTAACAGCAATGCAAATATTTGTCAATATAATTTTTTAAAAAATTTTCAGATATTGCGCCGTATTATTACAAAAAGCCATTCAAAAACAATTTTATTTTGCGGATGTATATATACGTCAGCGCATCCTAGGGCGCCAATATAAGAATTTATACCGCCGTTTATGCCTTAGCTGCAATCCCACTGTAAACCGTTCTTTGCAGGCCGTATAAATTTATTTTCTTACAAAGTTTTTTATTCAAATAAATTTAAAGCCCCCGCTTTAAATAAACGAAGGGCTTAAACCAAACTGCCGTATTCACACAAATATCTCAACTTCTTTATATTCGGGAAAACCCAATTCCAATTCTTCCTTATGGTACAAATAGCTTTCACTGTCATAATACCTTGCTTTTTTCGGACATTTTTTGATACATGCGCCGCACTTAATGCAAATCCCTCTGTATTCTTTTACATTTTTCGGCTCTATAGAGCCCATCGGACAGACCTCGGCACATATGCCGCATCCGTTGCAGTCCCCGTTCACCTTTGAAACAACTTTCCTTATATCGACAGGTTCGCCTTTTCTGTCCTTTGGAACATAATAAGGCCTTAACGGGTTCTGCCCTTTAACATATACAGGCGTTTTAAAGCTTCCGCTTTTAATGAGCTCTGCAATTTTCTTGCCGAAAGACTCGGCTTTTTTCAGATCTTCCGTATCCGGCCTTCCTGCCACAAGCGTATATGAAAATGAGTGTTCTCCGATAAAAGCCGCTGCCGCCACTGTTTTAAACCCGTCGTTTATAAGCAAGTTCCTTAACTCTATAAGCGCGTCGTCATAATTCCTGTTGCCGTATAATACAACAGGAACCGCCAACGCGCCGCTGCCTCTGACCGTGCCGATAAACTTTATAAGAACATTCGGCACCCGTCCGGCATATACGGGCGTGCCGAAAATAACAATATCGGTTTCGCCGAAACTGTAAATTTCACGGCGAGTTCCAGGCAAAGTAAAATCTATCCTGCATAATTCCGCTCCCAAAGCTTTTGCGGCGGCTTCCGCAATATTTAAAACAACCTTTTCCGTAGTACCGGTTGCACTGAAATACATAGCGTACACTTTTTTCATGCTTCGTCCCCCTGTACATAGTTTTATATACAGTTTACACCGAAATTTAAATTTATTCCATATAAAATCAAATAAAAAATTACGCTTTTCTTGTAAGCAAAGGGATATTTCCTCTGCTTGAAATTCCATATCCCATTTTTTCGGCTATATCCCTTATTTTGATATAATTTGAACCGTCTTTTAAAATCCTTTTTGCATTTATCTCTTTGCCGTCTATAATAACTTTAATATCCTCAACCATCTCATTACCGCCTTCATAATCTATATAATCCATCAAAAGCCAATGGGTAAATCCCATATTTTTGATAACCCCTCGGCGGCAGCCGTATGCGCTCCCATCCTCGGCAATATACTCCCCTTTTCCAACATATACTCCTACATGGCCTTTTTTCCATACAAGCGCGCCTATCGGAGCATCATTTACTGTATTTATCGGTTCCCTTTTAACGGCTTTTTCATAGAGCTGCCAAGAGCCGAGCATAATTCCCGTGGCCCAGCTTATAAGCCCCGAACAGTCGCAGCACACTTTCCCCACTTTATTTATATCGCTTTCCCACACAAGACTGCCGTAAAGCTTTTTAAGTTCCCTGTATTTTTCAAGGGTCATAACGCCGCCTTTCATTCCGTATACATATGGAACTCCGAGTTTGCTTTCGGCAAAATCGGCAAGTTCTTTTCCGGTCAAAAAAATCACTCCTTCCCAATTCCGACTCCCCCAAGATAGCCGACAAGCCCCCGCCTATCGCCATGGATAAGTCATTGTTGTTGTATATCAATCGTCTTTTATAAGCTGTATGGCCGGCATTTGGCTTACTTCCTTTCCGGCTTGCCATACGTCATAGCCCTGTCGCTGTCCCCGGCTCCCGCCGTCGTAGGGTCTATCACGACGCCGACGGCGACAAGTACGTTAATAACAGCCATTGCAAGCTGTGCGGCCATATCCTGCGTTACCGCCGGCACAATGCCGAACATCCCCAATACCTGATAAACAAATGCTAATATAACAGTCAAAAACGATACAAGCCACGTTTTGTTTTTAAATCTTACTCTCCAATTTATCCTCATTTCCTGCCGCCCCCTTCAAGCGTTGTTATCCTCATTTCATGGTCGTTAATGGCCTTGTCCTGTTCGTCGTTATGTTCCCATATCCGGCGGTGGCTTTCCTTGTTGTTCACCTCAAACGTGCTGAATTGGCTGTCCAGCCTTTCGCATGTATGGTCAAGCTTTGATATGGTGTTCGTCAGATTTATAATAGGCTTAGCCACCGTGAAGAACAGGCCCACAAGGGCTATTATAACGGTTACAACCTGCCATTCCATTTTTACCGCCTCCCCGTTAAAAACAAAAGGGCGGGATTATCCCGCCCGCCGACTTAAATCATTTCCTGTTCTCACATTCCCCGTAAAGCCTTGCAAGCTCCGGTATAACGGCTATTTTTTCGCCGCCGCCGTCAACTTTCATTTCGTCGGGGCTGTAGACAATAATACCTTCGCCGTTTACTATGGGATAGCCGAATTTATGTTCAAACTGCGTTTCGACAACCCTCGTTCCCTTTAACGCCGTGTCTATGGCCGTCTGCATATCCTCTGTAATATGCATTATGCCTCCCCTGCTTATATACGCAAAACCTTTTTCCATATAAAAATCCCCTTTCAATAAATAAAATATAATTGTCATATGTAAACCCGGCCGGGGTTTTACCAAATAAAAAAACAGCCTTTAAGCTGTCTGTATAATCTATTTAACTTTCTGCGAGAGTATCGTTTCTTTTTCTTCCTCCGTTATCCTTCCTTTTTCAACGGCCTTGTTCAAATACTCTTCGTCCGCTTTCCCCATTATCCACATGTTTAATATAAATTCGTACATAACTTTTCCCCTCCTACATCAACAGCAGTTCCATTACGGCGCTTTCAAGGGCCGCAAGCCTTTCGCCCTCGCCGGGCTGGGGCTTCGGAAGGTTTTCCCTCTCTTTTTCCTTTTCTTTCTCCGTCTTTTCCCTTACCGCGCCGTTTTCATACTTATATGTATAAATCCCGTACGCGTCCGCTATGGGTTTTGCAAAGTAGTTCCCCTGGGCATGGGCGTACCTGTCGCCTTCGCCTCCGTCTATTTTAATCCAGCCGTCCGTATCCTTTAAAAATATGCCGCTGTTAACATCTGTTACGTTTCCCCGTTCATCTGTTTTTATATATACGCAAACCATATTTAAACCCCCTTATTTTCAGTCTCCGGATAAATTTCCGCGTCTGCCTCGAACGATACCATATAAGGCGTGCCGTCGGCAATTTCCGCGCTGTCTTCGGTAACAATATCGTACAATACCCCCAACCCCCTGCGGCTTACATGGCTTTTGAACGACTCTGCGGAAAAAACATTCCCGTGTGAATTGCTCCTGATTGTTACGCTGCTTATTGTAGGCGGCACCCTCATTTCGACAGGGAACGGCGCGCTTCCATGCATCTGGTATCCGCTTTCTTTTTTTCCGTAAGGCCACATTACATACGGCGGCAAGTGCGGCAGTTCGATCCTTCCCAGATAATACCTTTGGCAAAGGGCGAGCTCCTCCGCGTAAAGCCTCGGCACAAAAGGCGTCGCCGTTTCCCCGTATTCCATCTTTATCCATTTGTACGTCCCTATTCGGGCGCATACCATTTCGACGCACATAACGTTTTTGCCGTCCAGCGAGCACCTTGCATATTTGGCCCCTTTCCCGTCGTTTCCGTAAGCCGTCGCGAAAAATACCGCGCCTTCCTCCGGTTTCGGCGGTACCTCCCCGGTCGCCGAATGCACGCCGTCCTCGTCGCACCATGATAAAGTTACCTTTGCGCCTGTTTCAATGTTCCTTTCAAGGGCCTGTGAAATATAAGCGTACCCCAACGAACTTGAAGTCCCGTCAAGCGTAAGCCCTTCCGGCGATACCGACGCTTTGGCGTCCGATATAAGCCGCCACCTGTCAAGCGTATATTCCCCCTGTACGGTATATTCGCTTTTCCCCCTCTGGTTCACGGCGTTTGTAAAGTTTCCGTTTATAAGTATATTGGGGTTCGAAAACGTCCCCGCCGCCCAGCCGTACACGTCCTTCCCTTTCACAACGTCGGCGTCAAGCCCGCTCCCGTCCCCGTCCACGGATTTCACTTTCTCAAGTATGCTGCCCACGTCAAGGGCTTCTTTCATTTTCCCGTCGATTATTTCGGCGTTGTCGTTAAAATCGTCCACATTGTAATAATCTTCCTGATCCGGCTTTAAAAGCCTGTAGTTTTCCGTGTATTTCAATTTTTATACATCTCCTCTCTTATATATACATGGGCATTCCCTTCAAGGGAATTTATCCTTTCCCTTTTCATAAATCTGTGTTCCGTAAATACCGGTATTCCCCTTTCTCTTATTTCGCGGTGCGTATATCCTTTCAAAAGGCTGTGCCTGTACTTTGCGGTCTCATAATGCCTGTTGTAAAGTATGCTCAGGTCTATCCCCATGTTCACGGGGACTACGTTTTCCAGCAGTTCCCTGACTGTTTCAAGCTTTGGCCTGTTTGCAAGCCCCACCCTGACCGTAACAAGGAACCCGTTTACGTCCCTTTCCTTTTCATACCCCTTTTCGCCGCATATCCCGTCAAGCATTTTTACAAGCCCGCGCCATGTATACGGCAGGTATTCGTTAAATTTCGCTATAAGCCTGAATTTCCTTTCGTCAAGGCTGTCCGTTCCCTTCGGCCTTATGCCCGTTATCGTTTCCAGGCGGCTTACGCCGTATTCCGAGGCCGTTTCCACAAACTGGCTGCCCATAACGGCTTCAAGCGCCGAATAAAGGCCGTCTATTTCGGGATTTTCGGCCGTTCCCAGGGCTTTAAACTCCCTTACGTCCTTTATAAAATCCGGAAAATACCTCCCTATGTCAGCCAACTATATCGCCCCTTTTTAAAACGGCGGTTTCCGCCGCCGTATAGTTGGAGCCGGAGCCGTTTATTTTCGTGTCCCCTATATCGGTTACCCCTTCCAAATCGAGTATCCTTGTTTCTATCTGCGATACCCTTACAACCGCCCGTTCCGTTTCCTGCCATTTCCCATTAAGCTCCGCAAGATATTTGTCAACGGCTTCTTCAATGTACGGCTTCATATCTTCAAAGCTCCAGCCCTCCGAATACGTTATATCCGTTTCTATATTTATAAGCTCCTCATCGGCGGCCGATACCGTAACGATGTGGTCTATGGGGGCAATGCCCAGGCCTTCCCCGCTTACCGGGTCTACTTCTTCCTGCACCTTTCTCACAAGCTCGTCCGACGGCTTTTTAAACTCGCTGTCCACTATTACAAGCTTAACGGTCCCGCCGCCGTTCCACGCCCTGTATACCTTCACGCCCCCCACGCCCTGTACGGCGTTTACCTTCTCTTTATAATCGGCGCGGTTGCCTCCGAACGCTTCGCTTTTAAAGCTTGCCATGTACCTTTTGCGGAAGTCCTCCGTCGGTTCTTCGTCCTCTCCCGGTATTAATATTTCGGTAAGTTCCGCCTTTGCAAGGCCGTTTATGGTATTTATAGGCGTAAGCCTTCCCAGGCAGTGGTTAGGCTCTTCACCGGCCGTTTCGCATTCAAGAGCATAGGCGTGCTCACCGTCGGCGAGTTTCCTTACCGCCGCAAAGTTAAAGCCGTCTATGTTAAAACGGCTGCCTATGGGTATATCTTTATTAAATTCGCCCCTGCCCACCGCTTTTGCGGCTTCATATGGCTTTAACCCCCTTTCCTTCGCCCTCAGTATTAAATACTGCCTGCTTGCCGTGTCCGCAAACGTTTCCCTCAGTATAACGTCAAGGTCTATGTACATCTGCGCAAGCTCCGCCGCCGCGGGGGCTAAGGCGTCGTATATGACGCTGCCCTCCCGCTTGTCTATGTCCTTAGGCACTCGGGAGAGCATACGGTCAAGCAAAAATTCAAAAGTATAGTCTTTAAACATTTATATCCACCTCACTTTCAAATGTCCCTTCCGTACTTATTACAGTAAATGTAACATGTAAGGTTCCCTTATTTTTTTCAAATGAAAAATCCTCGACACTTTCTACTCTGTCATCTTGAGTAAGGCACTCCTCAATACGCCTTTTGACTTCAGGATAAACATAGCTTATAGGCCGTCCGAAAAGCTCTTTCAGCTGGGAACCGTAATTGTAGCTGTAAATAAGCCACTCATACCTTCCTGTGTTAAGAGCCTTATAAACCGCCTGTTTGATTGCTTCAAGCCCATCGCACTTTCCTTTTACAGACTCCTTTTCAATATCAAGCCTGTATGTTTTTGACGGTTCCCTGCGGTATATGTATTTATCGACGCCGCCGTATCCTTCCGGTATCAAACCGAACCACCTCCTATTATGTCTAAAACAATAAACTTTTTTCCTCCTTGAATCCTAAGCAGAATAACCTTGTCGCCGTTTTTAAGCCCATGGTGAACTGTAAACCGCTTTTTGCCGCTGTACTCATGGGTGTGAGTGTGGGGCTGGGTTTCAAGTTTCGATCCGTCGTCCGTATACACATGGGAATGAGTATGCGGCTGGGTAACATGGCTTACAGTCATGTCAACCGAATAATCTATAACAGATTTCGTTAAAATTAAAAAAGACTCCGTAAGAGTCATTTTTTGATCTATCATAATTTCAAGCGGCTGTTCGCCCACAACCGTTCCGAATGTAACGGCAACGGGTTTCATCGCCTGTTCCTGCTCCATAGCGGCTATTTTCACCAGGGAAAGAAATTCATTCACGGAAATCCTCCCCCCTTAAATCCAAAGACATTAAGTGCATATTATCTTTAAAAATATGCGTAACCCTTTCGCACATAAAATATTGGTCAACAATTATATCGCCTAAATTCAGATCCACAAAAACGCCGCTTCCGCCTCGTACCCTCAAATCACCGTAACAGTTTGAAAGGGAAAGGCTCCTCGAAACTTTATTAAATCTTTTAAGCAGGAATTTTGCCCTTTCTTCCATTTGGGCAGGGTTATATTCCTTTGCCTCGTCAATATATTTAAGAAGCCCCCACCTGTTTATTGTGGAAATATCGTCTGCCGATTTGCGGTCCGATATCTTTTCATCTTCATTCAAATATACAACTTCCGCAACGTTATAAGTTTCTTTGTCAATACTCGAAGTATAATCGAAATTTTCAAGTCTGCTGTCCTTAATAACCACATTAAGCATCATGTCCATGGAGTCTTTAAGGGTAAGCCGCCCGCAGTCGTCATAAAACACATATATTTTATTTGTGCCTATAAGCGTATTGTCAAGGTTTTTTTGGAACATGTCCAATACTGTTTCGTTTGAGAAATATTCTTCTTCAAGCCCGAATCCCGTTTCGCATATTTCTCCGCATTCCAGTTTGTATGCGGCGGCAACCTTTTTTATAAATTGCGATGCCGTTTCTCCTGCTTTTACTTTTATTGTGTCCTTGTTTTTCAGGTAACGTATTTGGTCATATGCCGTAACGTCAATAATTCCGCCTTTATCCCTCTTCTTTTCAAATATATAGCCTGAAAACACAGGTTCTCTGTTTACATATAAAACAGCCCTGTTTCCTTCGAGAAAGTCGAGATTTTCGTCTTTAATAACAGAAAATTTCAGCTTTCCGGGCGCGCCCTGCCGTTCAAACGTCATCTCCACGCTGTCTTTAAGCCTCGGAAGCTGTAATTTCCCTTTGTTGTCAATCTCAATAAAAACATCGCATTTTTTGCTTGTATCATTCAAATTTAATCACCTGCCCCGGATATATAAGCCTTGGATTTGCAATTCCGTTAAGTTCGGCAATTTCCCAGCATTTAGAGCCGTCGCCCAGCTGTGCTTTGCATATAGCCCAGAGGCTGTCGCCCTTCTGCACTGTGTACCCCTCGGGAGTTTCCTTGTCAATTTCCCTTTCTTTTTCTTCGATAATAACGCTGTTTCCTTCCTCATCCGTTTTAAAAGACAAAATGGTTTTGTCCTTAATGGGATATTGTTTAAGTTCAATACTTGCCGTAATGTCAAAGCCTTCATCGGCGTTTTCATCGCGGGAAAAATTTTCAAGCGAAACCCTTATATCCGTATCAAAAATGACTTTTCCATTTGGCAGATCTCTTATAACAGAAAAATAAAAAGGCCTTTTCTCTCTAAAAAGCCTGTCAAGAAAACTAATGTAATAAGCCGGATCCTTAAAACCGTCGGGATACTCTGCAAAAGGATATTTGAAATACGGAAGCAGAACGTCAAAACTAAACTCCACCAGCCCGGGCGATTTTAAAAAGCTTGCCTCCCCGCCGCTTACAAGTTCAACCGTTTCATTCTTCCCCGAAGTTTTAACGGAAAATTTGCTCGGCGCAACGGGAAACTGCACGCCGTCCATTATAAATTTATACAATCAAAGGCACCCCCTCAGCCGAATTTGCCACCGACTCCCTCAACCTGTTTGTAAGAGCCTTCACAACATAATCAATGTCCATATCGCTGTTAATGGTTGAATAATTTGTAAAGTCGAGATTAATATTTGTTCCACCGTATTCCTGCAAATGGTTAGCAGTGGCGGAATAAAGCAGATCGTCGCGCATTTCGTCTGTAAGCTGGCTGTTCTGCTCCGCTATTTGGCCCGTGTTGTTTGCCGTTGCCGCTGTGCTTACCGCCGTGTCTGCCGCCGCTTCGCTTGCCGCGGCTGCATTTGGATCTATTACCGGCATTTCAAATCCTTTCCCACTGAAAATATCGCCTATTTTGTTTTCAAATCCTTCTCCTATTGCAGTGCCGCCGTCAATCATAGAACCATATTCAACTCTATCCAAAAAATCGGGCTTTTCTATTTCCAATGTAATTGCGTCTTGGTTTTTTCCCCACTGCCTTACATCGTTTTTTAATCCTTCAAGCCCGCTTGTCCAGTCAGTTCCGAATATAGCGTCGATTATAGTTGTTACAACCTGTCCCAGTGACAAAAACCATGATATTATCTGTCCGATAAGGTTTGCAACCATCCCGCCGACACCGTTAAATCCGCCGTTCATTGCATTAAGTATGAACTCCCAAATTGAAATAAACGGCTCGACAAATAATGTCCAAACAATCTGCATTACCCCGTTAAATATCGCAATGAGAATGTTTAAAACAACTGCAATAACAGCCGCTATCGCCCCTCCGATAACGCCTAATGCGCTTATGGAACTTCCCGTAACATTATTAATGGCCCCCACTATTGCATATATAAGCGATATTAATAATATTATCCCCATAATGATAAGCGTCAATGGATTGGCTCGCATAATAACTTTAAAAGATTCTTCCGCAGCATTCCAAGCATCTTTTGCCGCTGCTACACCCTTTGTTGCCGCCGTATAAATGGCAATAGCCGATACAATCCCCAGTATTATAGGTCCTATAACATTCAGATTATTTGCCAGTAGATTTATAAATCCAAGCAGCGGTTCTGAAACCTTCGTTATGGCGCTTACTGCCGATGTAAATATCTCCCCCCATGTAACAGGAAGCTCACTGAAGCTCCTATCCGTATCTTCCGCTGCGGAAAACATAGAATTTTTTATAACATCAGCCGTTATTTGTCCGTTGTTCGCCATTTCCTCCAATTTCTCCGCCGGCACACCCATATAATCGGAAATATTCTCAATTATGCCCGGTGTGGTATCCATAATTGCTCTAAATTCTTCGCCGCTTAGCGAACCCCTTTCAAGCGCCCCTGTAACCTGCGAGATTACACCGGCGGCCGCATCGCCGCTTGCCCCTGCAAGCTTCAAGCTTTTGTTCAGCTGATCCGTAAAGGCAACCGCCTCGGCAGTGCTGTTAAATGCATCTGACGAACTTGAGGCTATCTGCGTAACAGTATCCATAACATCATAATAACTGCTGCGCGTATTCTGTGCAGAGGAAAAAATCATATCCTGTATGTTTTTAATATCTTCCCCTGCTTTCAGAGCGCCTTCAAGAGAAGATGTAAGCATTGTATATTGATCCGATATTTCAACTGCCGATTTAAGTATACCTAATGAGGCCGCGCCAAGCCCTTCCAAACTTGAGGATGTTTCCCCACCGCCTGATGCGGAAGGCATTTCATCGCCGGCGTCGGCTTCACCTTCCTGCACGATTGCAGGCAAGCTCATTTGCTCATAACCCGAGTCAACCAAAGTATTCGGTATATCCCAGCTTACATTAGCCACTTCATTTTGCATATCGCAGAAATCAATTACGGTGTTGTTTAGTTTTTCAAACATTTCTTCCGTGCGGGACAGTTCTATTCGCGTAATGCTTAAACGGCTGAAATCAAAACTGTTTGCCGATATATTTCTCAGCGCCTCCAAATCGGCAATCGTTATGTTTATCTCTTCCCGTACTTTTGAAAATTCATCGCTTGTTCCGTCTATTTCATCTGATATCACGGCTAAATCGTTCATTTATGCTCCCTCCTTTTTTATTTTTATATATAAAAACACTCACAATTTGTGAGCGTTTTTGTCAGTATATCAGTTATGTATGATTTATATTATTTTTAATTGCTCTAAAAACAATCAACTCTTATTGCTTTACGCAATAAGTTAGTTATAGCCTATTTTTTGCACATTTTATCTATTGCGTTACGCAACTACCTTTTCTTACAACCTTCCTATAAAATAAGTTTTCGTATATTGCATAACGCAACTTTTTATTTCATTTTTCAATTCGCTTTTATTGCGTAACGCAATATATCGCAACATCATTTTATAATGTTGCTTTTCGCAACCACTTTCCATATCTTTTCTACAAAACCGAGATTATTATATTGCTTTTCGCAATCAGCTATAATCCTA
>JANFXS010000008.1 GCA_024460105.1 Anaerotignum faecicola | reverse complement strand
AGCCTTTTTGTGAAGGATACGAAAAGGCCTTTTATTGTTTCCTCCGTGCTTAAGCATCCGAGGGTATTAAAACTGTAGCTTTCGATTTTGTCAAGAAACTCCTGATATTCGGATCCCGTAACGCTTTCGGCGTTTGTCCCGCCTGAAAGGGCCGTCCCCGCCGTTTCGCTCAACACGGCTCCCCCTTTAAATTTTACATATCCGTTTTCCAAAAGTTCGCCGGCTTTTCCGACAGTCTGCATGTCAACTTCCTTCCCGTCAAACTTTGTAGTAACGTCGAACTTGCTTTCATCGTCGGCGTTCTTTGCGATAACGATTGTAATGTCGTTTCCCCTTATGCCGCTGTATTTAGCCTCCGCAAAATCGTTCGACGCCTTTTCGCCGCTGTTGAGCCTGTAGCAGTAAAGGGTTTTGGCGTTAAGGAATAAATCCCTCAGCCCCTTAAGCTTGCCGCTTGTGTAGTCATAACCGAATATGGCCATGCTGTCCTTTTGGAAGTCGCCGCTTTCAACGGTAAACACTTCGCCGTCAACGCCCCAGTCAAGCTCCATGGCCATAGCGCAGTATCCCCTGTCGCTTAAAGCCGCCGTGCTCCTCGCCGCGCTTACAAAGTTGATGTACGCCCCCGGTATAACTTTATTCTGCGTTAAAAATGTTCCTCCGCCTAATGCCATTTAATCCACCTTTCCTTTCAAAAACTTTTCAACCGCATTTTGTATTTCCTTGTGACCGTAACTTTCCCCGTCGTTAAGAATAACGCTCAGTATATCCCGTTTCCCGGAATACCTGGCGCATTTTAAAATCTGTTCCTTTGTAAATTTTGTTTCCTTAACGGCTTCGGTCTTTTCTTCATTTTCCATAACTTCCCGTTTTTCCATAAACGCTTACCTCCTGCATTTTTTCGTATTCCTCGGCTTCTTCAATCAAATGCAAAGTATATTCAATATCAAAAACAAGCCGTCCTCCGTCAGCCTTGCAGCTTACGGCCTTTCCTCTTATAAGGTCGCCTTTTGCCTTTATAATCCTGAGTTCATGTCCCAAAGTCTGGCCGACGGCAATAAATTCTTCGTTGTCGCCGCCGTTTCCGCTGGGGTAGTAAATAATATTAAACCTGTATTTCTGCCTGAACCGCCTGCCCAACTCGTTTTTACGTTCTTCGCTTTTAAGCAGTATAAAAAAACAAGGCCTGAAAAGGTCCTGCTGTACGCTTTCGGTATATATGGCATAATAATCTTCAGGATAAACCCCCCTAAGCTTTGCGGCAATGCCGCGTATAATATTCGCCGCAGTCAAATAATCCCTCCTTTTCCAATTAACCCGCCCCTCCTCCCTTATTTTTACGCAAACTGTTTCCTTAAAATTATATCTATTTCCTGATGGCTTTCATAAACGGCGGCCGTCCCGGCACATTCATATTCGGTTTTAAAACCCTCTCCGGAAACAATAATACGGCTCCCGGCCTTAATATTAACATCCGGCGCCAAAAACAGCCTTGCCTTTTGGCCTGTTGAGGAAACTTCCTTCCCTCTTGAGTTTGCGGGCGATGATGAAAAAGATATCCTGCACGGTATATTTTCCAAAACTGTCACGGGCATTGTATTGTTTATTTCCCCTTTTTGGCTTTTCATTTC
Organism: Anaerotignum faecicola; assembly: GCA_024460105.1. NCBI lineage: Bacteria > Bacillati > Bacillota > Clostridia > Lachnospirales > Anaerotignaceae > Anaerotignum > Anaerotignum faecicola. Next base: position 67,948 of record JANFXS010000008.1, on the reverse strand, counting down.
AATAACATCGCATTTATGACGGTACAGCCTGCCCGCAATATTTCCAATCATGTTCAAACTCACCACCCGGCCTTCCTGTACCTGTTGAGCCTTTCGCTGAAATCGTCAAGGAAAGCGTTTTTCCCGTCGCCGAACGTAACGCTCACATCGCCCTCGTAAACGGCTTTAATGCCCCCGCTTTTTTCCGTTTTTCCGATACATCTTTCCCTGTATATTTCAGCCGCCATAGCCGCCTCAACCCTTTTAAGCCCTTCGGGCACTTCTTTAATGTTGCAGTAGCAGCATATAAATTCCTCAGCCTCCGCAACGGCAATGTCAATCTCCGCATCAAGGCTTCCGTCTTTTATGCCTAGTATCGCCTTAACGGCTTCCCTTTGCCCAGTCATATGCCGCCTCCTTTATTCGGCGTCTTTAATGTTTACAAAAATGGAATTTTTCCTGTTTTCCATAACCCATAAATCATGGTATCTCCTGTAATCAATGCTCCATGCGTTTGCCTTTTGGTATGTATCTGGCGTAAAAATCCTCATTTTATCCTGTTTCGTAACGGCAATCGGCGTGCTTTTCGCAACAATAATAAAGTTGATTGCTTTGGCCGCGTCGCCCTTTGTAAATCCGCCTTGTTCCTGCCCCAAAGTCGAACCGTCGTAAAGCTTAATCTCCGTGTACATCCTGCTTTGCGGCACTGCTATAACAGGGCATCCGTCGATTGCCGGAACCTGTGTGTCAATGCCTCCCTGAGAAAATGAAACCGAATTAAGCTTTCCGAAAGCCGCTTCCTCAACCGCCGCCACAACGTCATATGTGGCAAGTATGTCAAGTTCCTCATCGTCATATCCCGCTTCGCGCAGTTTTTTAACCGCCCCTTTAATTTTTGGGATAATCGTATCCGAAGCGACTGTATATCCGTATTCGACACATTCGTTGTCCTCAATATCAATAGCGGTTTTGGCAAGCTTTGCGATCCTGTACGCGTCAATTTCCGGCACAAGCATTGTGCGCTGGAATTCGCCCATGATATTGCCCGCCGTAGCCACAAAATTTGTTTCGTCAACATCCATTGCGTCTATAAGGAATTTCCTGCCGCGGTCTTGGCTCATTGTAAGGGTCTGGTATTCAAGGTTGATACTGCCGTCTACATATCCGTTTTCCCTTGAGTAATTTCCAAGCCCCTGTACTTTCAGCACCGGAACCTTCACTTCACTGCCGCCGTTATACCTGATCTGCGACGAATTAGTATCCATAAATCCTGTTTTAAGCGTCTGTACTGCAAGCAAATCGAGGTTTGCTTCAAACAAACTTGCGTATTCGATAATATTTGCCATTTAATGTGTCCTCCTTATTTTTTAATTCCCATAGCGTCGGCTATTTCTTTTAATATGCCTTTTTCATTTCCCAGCGTCCCCTTTGCAAAACCGGTCCCGTCGGTAAGCGTCTCAACAGTATTAAAAAGGTATCCGTCGCTTTTCTTTACAGCCTCAATATCAAGGCCTTTAATTTCGCCGTTTTCGCCAATCGTTACGTCGTCCATGTTTATAAGGGCCTTAATTGCCTTTGTATTTCTGCCTCCGGCTTTAAGTATGGCGTTATCAACGGCGTTTTCCTTCATTGCCGCCTCGTGCTTGGCCCTGTACCCCTCATATTCGCCGCTTAGCGCTTCAAACTCGCTTTTCGGCACAAAACCGCTTTCAATAAATCCTTTCACGCTTTCCTCAAGCTCTTCAAAACTTTGGGTATTTTGAAAAATCTCGCTTAATTCGTCCATTTTTCGGCTTCCTCCTTTTCTTCTTTTTCCTCCTGGTTCAAGAATTCTTTAATCTCTTCGTTGGCGTCGTCAACAAACGGGTGCCTTGCAAGCAGAGTCTTATGGGATACAAGGTCTTTCGACATGCCGATCATCTCAACGATTTCATAATCGTTCGTAATCATAGTCTTGTTGATGGCGACGCTTATAAGGCTGCTGTCAAAATCGGTTCCGTTTTTCCTGTTGACGTCCTCGGTTATAAACCAGAAAAAGTCCTTGATAGCCTTTTTAAGCATAGGCGTCATGGAATTTGCCTTCAAATCCAGCTGTGTGTATTGGAATTTAAGCGAAACGCCCGACGCATTGCCAAGCTTCTCATTGTCCGTATCAACGCCCATTCCGAACCTGAATATGTCGCGCCTCAGCATGTTAAGCCATGACAGCCGTCCTTCGACGGGTATATCCACCTGGCTTGCGCTAATCGCGCCGCTGCTGTCCGAAATATTGACCGCCCTGTTAACCTGTAATTTTCTCGCAATAGCGCCGGCCGTTTCGCCGCCGTAGCCTTGTATAGACCAAAATAAGGCCACAAGATCCAATAAATCATTTGTACCTTGGCTGGAAATAAGGTCATATCCGTCAATTAGATTTTTAACCTTCTGCAGATCCGTCGTTTCCCTTGTGTTGTTTTTAAGCACAATAAAAGGCACGCGTCCCCATGAATGTGCCTGCCTTTCGGTTTCAACCCCGTTAACTTTTTTAACTTCCCAAAAATGCGGCGTCGGGTTTCGCCCGGCGTTTCTGTCCAAAATGAAGTTTCCCCGTTCGTCCTCAATAAAATATGTAACGGTGTCTTTTGTCCACCATTCGACTTTTTTTCTTAAAACCCTGTCTTTACCTTTAATCACCGTAATTGTGTAGTACCGTATTACTTCAATCAGATCTTTTTCATATTCGGTGTCATAAACCGGTATTATTTCTTCGGACGGCACAATGGTGTATTTAAGGTCGCCGCCGTCGTAATAAAAGTGGAGGAATTCGGTTCCTTTGTTGCTGGCGCCCACAACCATGTTGTAAAAAACCTCGTTAAATTCTTCTTTTGCCGCGGAAGATATAATATCTTCAAACTGTCTCAGCTTCGGGCTCCTTTCCGCGCCGTTAACAGTAACCGTCGGCGGCCTTCCCACAAGGTATGCGGCCTTTTGATCCACCAATATTGCATGGAAGGCGTTAACATTATGCTGGTTGCTTCTGTTTGGGTTTCGGAAAATCTCATGCCGCTCTCTTTCCGTGCCTTCGGGGCTTTCCACAGTTGATGAAAGATAGCTGTTTCTGAAATCCTTGTTCAAAATATCATGTTCCCCAACATAATACCTCTCGCCTTCGGCCATTTTTTCTTTTTTCCTGCTCAAAACGTCCTCGTCAATCAGCGTTTTAATAATGCTGCTGTTATTGAGTCCGGCTTCGGCAGTAATGCGCATGTTTATTAACTCCGTTTCTGTCAATTAAAAATCACCTCACCCTAATATTAATCATATCCGATTCCCTGCTGTATCTCACAGCGTCAATCGAGTGGTTGTTTTTGTCAGGGAACTTTGCGCTCCAAACGCCGTTTTTATCCCGTTCAAGCTCATACTTGGAAAATTCCGCCGCCGTATACGGGCACCTTTCGGGGTCGATTATTATTTCCTCAAGGTCCTGGAGCCACTTTATGCCGTAATCCACACTGTCGGGTCCTTTTTTCGCGCCCACCACCCTAAGGCCGTATCCGCTCATCTCCGCAATGCTTTTAGGCTCGGCGCTGTCGCAGGTGATAACGGCGTTTGCGGTATTTTCTTTTTTAATAAGCTCCGCCGCTTTCCTGTTGGAAACATTAACGGCATGGATTTCATAAAAAATGTATAGCCTACGCCTTGTTTTATCAAAATGATTGACAGTATAATGAAACGGGTCCACGGCATATCCCCAGTCAAGGCCCCTTGCGGTATGGTCAAAAACCGCAATTTCACCGTCAGTTATTTCCCTAAGGGTTATGTTTCTGAAAACCGTGCCGCCCGTTCCCGTAACTTCCCCCATATACTCGTGCCGGTATGCCTCTGGGTTAACTTTTTTAAGCCTTTGGGCTTCGATAAAAAACTGTTCGCCAAGCCAGTCCTTCGGCACGTCGAGATATGTGCTGTGGTAAACTTTTTTTCCCTTTTCTTTTATAAGCGCTTCTTCGTTAATCCATGAACTTTGGCTTTTAGGCGGATTAAAGGAATAAAAAACGCAGAAGCCTTCGCCCCCGCGCATTAAACTTTGATTTATGGCCCTTATTTCGTCCATTCCGAAAAACTCGTCCGTTTCCTCATACCATATATATTTGCAGAACCCTTTGCTGAATTTGGTGGACTTAATTTTTTTCGGATCGTCGCCCCCACGGAATAATATTTTCTGCCCTGTAGGAACGTAAACAAATTCAGGCGGGCTTAACTTCCCCTGCCAGTGGTCGTCAACGCCTAAAACTTTTATAGCCCAGCCTATTTGTTCATAAACGCTGTCTTTTATATTCCGCCCAACTTTCCTCAGCACAACGGCGTTTGCATTTTCGTATTTCATAATACCGAAAACAATTTCTATTGAAATAAACGAGCTTTTCGCACTTCCCCTTCCGCCTTTAAGCCAGTAATGGGTATATTTGTTTTCCTTAATGTCCCAGTGTACGGGATAAAACTGCGGCGATACAAGGCTTTTTAAGCTTACTTCCATAAACTTCCGCTCATGCCCCCTTTCCTGCTCCTCCACAATGCCATTAAAGCATAAAAGTACCCCCGTTTGGTTACCCTTTTTAAAAATTTTCCAATTTTTCAAAAAAATAACCGCCTTTACAAAAAAGGAGGCCTATAGATTATCTAGCAAACAAAATTACCCTTATATTAAATCCTTTTAAAATTCTTTATAGTCTATCCCAAAACGATCCACTACGGAATCCCAACGCGTAGCAATTAATCGATTAGTTGAAGTTTTACGGCCTTTATAAATTCCTCCTATAAAATAATCTATAACTGTCCCGTCAATATCGCTGAATTCATCAATCAGGAATGCCCCGCCGCTGTCGCCTTCATCCGTTTTATATACTAATTCTTCCAATTCTATCATATCCTTGAATACCATAGAACCTCCACTTTGCGGTAACCATTCTATATCTTTCCTTGGATTTCTAACTACAACAAGAGGTTGATTTAAATGTCCGTCGATTATGCCTGTAGCCCCTTTCTTCAATTCATCGTTCCTGTACTCAATAACATCAAGGCCATTCTGGCTTTCGCTTATAGGAACAACTTCACTAATATCGTATTGACGTATTATCGCTATATCTCATTTTTTCTGATCCCCAATTTCCAAATCTTCAACTGTTCCTAAATCATAATATGTAACCGCTCCGGCTTCTTCATCATAATTTTGGGCTTCAAAGCGATTTCCGATTCCAACACCGTTATGGGCTGTTGTAACATATAATATACAACATTATCCTCATCAACTGTAATTGACCCCAAAGTTGACTTCATATAATTAAAGCCGTCTGAAACATCAATATCTCTTATTTCATATCCATACCTTACTTCACCGATATCTTTTGGGGCTTTAATTCCATATTCTGAAAAAAATCTTCGTCTGCCTCCTCGTCATCTAAAGCAAGCCCCATTTGTTCTCTTAACGGCGACAATCCATATATTATAATAAGGCTGTCAAAGTCAAATTCTTCATACGGAACATACTCGGGACTTGTAATGTCCCTGTATTCAAGCTTTTCCCTGAACTTCTGCTTTCTTTCTTCCGTCCACTCTTCTAAAGACTCAACATAAAATATATTCTCTTTAATATAATACACAGATTTTTTAATTTTAAAATCATCTTTAATATTATAGTCAACAGGTTTGTATTCTCCATAGCTGTCATCTTCAGTCCAAGGCTCGGGATAATATATGGCAAATTCAATATTCTGTACCCCAACAGCGTCTTTTACCGCCTGTTCCCTTTCTTCTGTCCATTCCTTGTCAGAGGCCACATAAAGGCTGTTTGTGTCTACATTAAAAGATGTCTCCGTTAAATCGAATTCATCCCAATACTCCCTCAGCCCTTCAAACGCCGTTTCCAGCTCATCATATGAATACTCCGCCGGCTCGTCTATAACAACCGTAAACCCAGCGTCAATCCTTGCCGTTCTCGCTCCTCCTATAAGCGAATAGGCCTCTTCCTCGTTCCCTTCCAACGGCGCTATATGCAGCTCCTTTCCCACATAGTAGCAGCCGCCGAACTCATCCGGCCTTTCGTCAACATATCTCAATATACGGCTCTTTTCGCTTTCTCCTTGTCCCGCCATTGCAGTCGCCGCCGTCCCAAATACCATAAAAGCCGAAATAAGGACTGCCAAAAACTTTTTCATAATATCCGACTCCTTTCAAACCAAAACATACTTAAACCGTTTGCTTAAACAATACACTTATATTAAGTTAAATAACCCTCTTATTTCAATATTTTTTTACACATTTCAAATATTTTCTACAATTTGTCACATTTTACAAATTCTTTCCGTTCCAATGTCCTGCCGTTAAAAACCACATTAACCCTGACTGTCCAAAACCATCCCAAAAATCAAACGAATATTATACTTGCACTTGTCCACATTTCAAGGTATGATATATTTGTTTAATATTATTCTGAAAATATACTGCCGATCCGATTTTGGATATTACTGAAAAACGCTTCGGCACACATGCGTTTTACAGTATATATTCCTTGCCGTCGCCACATAGTTCAAATATCCGTATTATGCCTTCATATGTGCGGCGTTTCAGCTTTCTGTATTTCATGAATCAAAATTTTTAGTCCGTTACCGTAAATTCGGCTTTATCAAAGTACAGCTTTCGAATATATATCCGTCCGTAAAATAAGGGTATTAAAACTGTCAAAAAAGCAAAAACTTATACGGCATCTTATCCAACCGTATTATATACCTTTAACGGACACATAACAAACACGCTTGTTAAGGCAAAATGCCGAAACAATATAAAATCATCGGGAAAAACCCGGCATAAAAAAGGAGGAAATAAAAATGAAAGAATTAAAATTCTATTACTGCGAACACTGCAAAAACATTGTTGTTAAGCTTCATGACAAAGGCGTGCCTGTAGTATGCTGCGGAGAAAAAATGAAGGAAATGGTTCCGGGCGAAATAGAAGCCGCAACAGAAAAACACGTTCCCGTAATTGAAATAAACGGCCAGAAGGTTACCGTAAAAGTCGGAAGCGTAGAACATCCGATGCTTGAAGAACATCATATCGGATTTATCTGCCTTGAAACAACAGAAGGTATGCAGGTTAAATGGCTTAAAGTAGGAGAAAAGCCTGAGGCTTGTTTTGCCCTTTTGGAAGGCGAAAAAGCCGTTGCGGCATATGAATTCTGCAATCTTCATGGTTTATGGAAAGCTAACGCATAGGATCACAGATCAAAACAGGCGGAAATATCCGCCTGTTTTTCGCTTATATATGGATTTTCAGGGAAAAAACCGCTAAAAACAAAAATCAAAACAATTTCAATCTGCATCAAATATTTGCCTTCAAAAACAAATTGCGGCTGCGCCGCAATTCTAATATAACGCTCTAAACGCAGTATCCCGCTGTTTATCTTAAAAACCCGGCATATAAATAACCGTTGCGGCCTTTAAAAGGCAAACTGCTTATAAAAGCCGCCTTAAAAGCGTCCCTCCCCATATTGTTGATTAAGCCGCATATATTACCTCCGTTAAATAAAGAGGGAATTTATGCCGATAAAGAACCCTATGTACGAGAACATATAAAACAACGCTGTTGATAAGCCTTTATAAAATCAAACCGCAAACTATAGGGCAATATAGATAATAATGCATGCGCCTATATAACTAATTTGCGTATATCGGAAATCCGTCCGCATGCGTCGTGGAGTACAAAATAAAAAATGCCGCCTCTATTATCGGACAGCAGTTCACATTACACCATTATCATCCTTGTCATTAATATGCTTTCTTAAAACAAGATTTACATATTGGGAAAACGACCTGTCGTCATTTTCTGCCATGCTTTTAACTTTCCTTATGATGTCACAGTCCAGAGTTATGCTAACTTTTTCTTTTAAAGGCCTTTGTTTTTCCACAAAAACTATACCTCCTTTGATCTAATAATAAATTATAGCATAAAATGAATTTTACTATTGACATAGTGGCATAAAATAGTATATAATAGGATTAACAAAAACAGAACTGAATATGCAGTGTAATGCGGATATTGGAAAGCAAAAGATCTTAAGTCCGGAACTTAACCCCAAAAATTATGTCTTGAATTTTGATATCTTTTTATAGACAATATCCGCGTTACACTGCATATTGCTTTAAAACCTCTTAGATATTATCTAGAGGTTTTTTGTTCTGCCAGTCAAATCCATATAACCGCCGTACATGCCGCCCACAGCAGCCGGCGTAAAATAAATTAAATTTTGTATTCCCGCCTCTTAAAATTAAACCGTACCTAAAACCGTAAAATCATAGCGGGACATTTCGGCCGCAAAAATGCCTGCACGTCTTTATCTTTTCCCGTCATATTTTCAACTCTAACCGAAACAGTTTCAAAAATCATCCCTCCTTATTGCCATTCTCCTTTATAACAACCGGTATCCTTTTAAAAGCCCCCGAAAATCCCAAAATCCGCACCTCCTTTTTTATTATACGGATATATTGCCGGCGTTTAAAACAGTTATCGCCCCATATTAATAAGCGCACCGAAAGCTTTAACAACAGCTTATTAATTTAACCGTTTAAAATCCGATATTCTTACATAATAGCGGTTAAAAAATTCATCTGCAAAATTGTTTTTCTCTATAAGTTATGTTCTCTGTATTATCGATTTTAATTTTATTATAAAAGTTTTATTTAATCCGCAAAATATTTAAGGGAACATTTTCAAACCGTTTCCGTCTGATTAGCTATAAAAACGAAAACTTATTGCAAGTAATTCCTGAAAACTCAAAAATCCGCTTGTCAGCGTCCGCACTTCTTTGCGGTACCCGGTCAGTAATTTTTGAGTTCTCAAAAATCCGCTTATCAGCGTCCGCACTTCTTTGCGGTACCCGGTCAGTAATTTTTGAGTTCTCAAAAATCCGCTTATCAGCGTCCGCACTTCTTTGCGGTACTAAAAGGAGGTAATCATATGAAGAATAAACTTTTTAAAATGTTAGCCATGGGCATGACCGTTATGTCAATGTGCACTCCGGCGTTCGCCATGGAACCGGTAAATGCCGACGGGATTCATCATGAAGAATCCATACCCGAAAGATATTTGGAATACGGCTCCGTCACAAAGCTCAACTATGAAGGCGAAGAACTTAAATCAATCGAAGCGGAAGGCGTTAAAGGAAATGTTGTTGTTTACAATATAAGCGGCGAAACAGTATTTCTTGACAGCGGCGAAAAAGTAAAAACCGACGCGTCGGAAATAAAAGAAGGCGACGGGGTATATTTTTACCACAGCCCCATTATGACAATGAGCCTCCCTCCGCAGACTCCTGCCGAAGCAGTAGTCATAAACATCCCCATGGATGCGGGCTGTGCAAATCTTGTAACTGTTGAAAACGTATCAAAAAGCGACGACGGCATTTATATACTCACCGATAACGGCGGGCTTTATATAAGCGTCGGAGCCGACGCCTCCGTCACGCTTTTTGAAAACGGGAATAAAGCCTCCATTGATGAAATCAAAGAAGGCATGCGCATATTTGCATGGTATGATTCCATTATGGAAAGCTATCCGGCTCAGACATATACCAATAACATAGTAATACTCCCGGAAAAAGATACTGCCGACGACGAAATAGCGCCTGTTTCTGAAACAGCCTCAATAAGCATTGAAACCGAAGGAAACAGTCATTTTGTCCCACTGCGCGAAGTATGCGGAAAGCTCGGCCTTGAATTGGGGTGGAACGCGGATACGGAAACGGCCTCCATACAAAGCGATACAAGGGCAATGGAAATATCGGAAGGCGATACGTCGTTCGTATCTTTCACGACAATAAAAGGCGCCGTAGGCATGACGGCCCCGATTACGTCCGACGAAGCCGTATATATTAATGAAAACGGAAAAATGTACGTCCCGGCAAAAATCTTTGAAACTCTTGTCGGCTATGATGTGGAAATAAACGGCGGCACGGCGGTTATAAGTAAACGGGGCTGAAACCTCAATTAATAAAAACGCCCCAAACGGCATTAAATAAAATCCATAGGCTTCCAACCCCTCTTACCATAGTTTTATATATGAGTTTTGATACTTTCCCGCATAATATCTAACGCATGCGCTTGGGTCCCCCAATCGCCGAAAAAGCCCGCCCCTTTGCAATTCTGCCGAAGGGGGCGGGCTTTTTATCCTTAACGGAACATATACTGCCGCCTGATATATTCCGCCGCTTTGCGCCGTTAAAATTTTATTGCTTATCCAGCATTTTTTCCATTATTTCGTTGCTTCTTGAAATAAATCTACCCATTTCATCCGGCTCAAGCTTTTTCTGGCCGAGCAGGGCCAAATCATAAAGCTGCGCGCAGATTAAATCTATAAGCCCTTTATCGCCGGCGCCGTCTTTTAATGAAATAAGCTTCTTGACAAGGCCGTTGTTCCTGTTAAGCACAAGCGTATATTCGGGCTTAACGTCGCCGAACATTTTAAGCAGTTCAGGCTGTCCCTTATAATTTTCCATCATATCAAGCATACGCCTTGAATGTTCGCTTAAAAGCATCATTGACGATATATCGCCCGTTTTAAGGCTTTCCGCCGTAACTTTAAGTTTATCGTCGTTTACAACGCTTCTGAAAAGCGTTTCAAGCTGTGCGTTAAGCTCCGTATCGCTTTCGGCGGAAGCGTCTTTGAGCGAATCGGATATGTCCGCGTCAACGCGGGCGAATTTAATCTTGTCCATATGCTTGTATTCAAGGAACGAAACAAAATTAAGGTCTATCCTTTCGTTCAGTATAATGGCTTCCATAGACTGTTCGCGGAGCATGTTTATATATTGAACCTGCTGTTTTTCATCGGTTACATAGAAAACTTTATTTTCATGTTTTTCCTTATTGTCCTCAAGGTATTCGTCAAGGGTTTTAAACTTGCCGCCTGTAGTTTTGAAAATAAGCGAGCCTTTTATTTTGTCATAAAACTTTTCTTCCTTCATGCAGCCGAATTTGACAAACAGGCTGAGGTTTTCCCAGAAACCTTCGTATTCTTCCCTGGAATCCTTGAATATGCCGTTCAGCTTGTCGGCAACTTTTTTTGTTATATACGCCCCCATTTTTGCCGCATACCCGTCGTTTTGAAGCGCGCTTCTCGAAACGTTCAGCGGAAGATCCGGGCAGTCCATCACGCCTTTAAGAAGGAGCAGGAATTCCGGTATTACTTCCTTTATGTTGTCCGCAATATAAACCTGGTTGCTGAAAAGCTTAACCTCCCCTTCAAGGGCGTCCATTTCGGTATTAATGCGCGGGAAATAGAGTATGCCTTTAAGGTTGAACGGATAGTCCATGTTCAAATGTATCCAGAAGAGAGGATCGTTCATATCCGTAAACACTTCATGATAGAACTTTTTGTAGTCCTCGTCGGTAAGATCCTTAGGCGCCTGCACCCAAAGCGGGTTAACCTGGTTGATCGGCACAGGCTCTGTATTTTCTTCTTCAGCGTCCGCCTGTTCGTCCTTCAGCGCATCTTCATTTTTGTTTTCCTCTTCTTTTTCGATAAAATCAAAATATATTTCCACCGGCATGAAAGAGCAGTATTTCCTGAGCGCCTTATATATTTCCGCCTGATCGAGGAACTCTTCGCCGTCCTCTCCTACATGGAGTATAATATCCGTTCCCCTTTTTGTCCTGCCGCCTTCGGATATTTCATAGTCGATCCCTCCGCCGCATGTCCACCTTACGCTCTCGGCGCCTTCTTTGTACGAAAGCGAGTCTATTTCGACAACGTCGGCAACCATAAACGCCGAATAAAATCCCAGCCCGAAATGCCCTATTATTTCTCCTTTTTCGTCAAGCTTGTCTTGATATTTCGCAAGGAAATCGCTTGCGCCGCTGAAAGCTATCTGATTTATATACTGCTTTATTTCATCGGCCGTCATGCCTATTCCGTTGTCGGAAACCGTTATTGTTTTTTCCTGTGGGTCAACCGTAACGTCAATACGGAATTTTTCGTTTTCGGCCAAGTCGGCTTCTCCGATAGAAGATAATTTTTTAAGCTTCGTCACGGCGTCGCATCCGTTTGAAACAAGCTCCCTGATAAAAATATCTTTATCGGTATAGAGCCATTTTTTTATAATCGGCAAAAAATTTTCGCTGTTAATGGACAAGTTGCCTTTTTCATTTGTCATATTTATTCCCTCCAGTAAATTTATACTTCCCGAATTTGGGCGTCTATATATATTTTAGCAGGAAGAAATAAAATGTCAACAAAAAATCAGCACTCATTTAAAACGAGTGCTAACAAAATCAATATTCTTCTTCCGTAAATGAAACTTTATTTTCCGCAAGCATGTCTTTTATATATGAATCCCAACAGTATTCTTCCTTTCTGCTGAGGGAAAATTCTTTCATGGAACATCCGGTTATTAAAGTCACGCCCGTTTCGTCGAAGGTTATGTTAATAAAAAGCGAAGACGCTTTAGGGGCGACGGCGTTTACCAATTCAGGCGTTGCCGATAAAACAAGCTTTATATGTTTAGGCAGTCTGCGCCCCTTTATAACCTCGTATACATAAGGCTTTGCCTCGCTCCAAAAGCAGTATGGACGGTTTGTTTCGTTATCGTCATAGCTTTTGTTTAATATGCCGTTTATGCTGAATGTTGCGAAGGTGGTAATATCCGCATTCACAAGATAATATCCGTCGAACGTGCCCTGTTTTAAAAGGTGCGCCATAAAAAGCTTTGTATTGTTTATTTTTGCCGTAAGCAATATATATCCCCCCTGATTTTGCGCTTATTATATTTTACAGGCTTTTTTGTTGCATTACAAGGCGAAATTATAGTATCATAAAAAAGGCCGTTCAATCCGGCGGTCTGAGCTTTTTCCACAGAGAGGCATTTTGTTTTAGGAGGACGCTATGTTATTCAACAGTTTCCATTTTATAGTGTTTTTTATAGCGGTTACGTTTTTTTACTACCTGCTTCCGCACAGGTTCAGGTGGATACTGCTGCTTGCGGCAAGCTATATATTCTATATGGCATGGCGGCCGGAACTTATAATATTGATTATTTTTTCCACATTTGTAAACTATACCCTAAGCCTGAAAATATATAAAAGCAGGAACGCCGCAAATCGCCGCCGAATGCTTGCGGCAAGCGTCGTTATAAACTTCACGCTGCTGTTCGTGTTTAAATACCTTGTTTTTTTCAACGATACGTTCATTGCGCTTTTTGCGGGCTTCGGCGGCAAATGGCCAATCGAAAGCTTCGACGTCATACTGCCTATGGGCATATCGTTTTATACTTTTCAGGCCGCGGCATATACGATAGACGTATACAGGGGAGATATAAAACCGGTAAAAAACTACGGCAAATTTTCGCTGTTTATAACGTTCTTCCCCCAGCTTGTGGCAGGCCCCATAGAAAGAAGCCGCAACCTTCTGCCGCAGTTTTACAAAAAGCACAGGTTTAATATAAAAAGGGTAATACTCGGCCTTAAAATCATGATGTGGGGATTTTTCAAAAAAGTGGTTATTGCGGACAGGGCGGCGATAGCGGTAAACACGGTTTTCAACTCGGCGCAGCATTATACGGGCCTTACGCTTGTAGTTGCCACAGTGCTTTTTTCCTTCCAGCTTTACTGTGATTTCAGCGGATACAGCGACATTGCCGTCGGAAGTGCAAAAGTTTTGGGCTTTAACCTTATGAAAAACTTTGACAGGCCTTATCTTAGCAAAAGCGTCAGGGAGTTTTGGCGCCGGTGGCATATATCCCTTTCAAGCTGGTTTATGGATTACGTATATATCCCTCTCGGCGGAAGCCGCGGCTCAAAGCTCAAAACATACAGGAACCTTTTTGTCACATTCCTTGTAAGCGGCCTGTGGCACGGCGCAAACTGGACGTATGTAATCTGGGGAGGCATGCACGGCGTTTTTATAATAATCGAACGCATTACGGACGGCGCGCGTACAAAAATCAAAAATCTTTTAGGATATAAAAATAATTCATTCAGCTTCGGAATTATAAATTTATTCAGCGTTATATTTACGTTCGGGCTTGTAACTTTATCGTTTATATTTTTCAGGGCAAACAGCGTCGGCGACGCGTTTTATATATTCGACCATATACTGTGGGGCTTCAGAAGCTGGACAGATCCTCAATATATATATAATACGGCCCTTAACCTTGGCATGAGCCTGTATGAACTTAAAACCGTCATAATCGCCATACTTACGCTTATCGCCGCCGAACTTCTGCTTGGAGGCGATATACACAGGACGCTTATGAAAAAAAATTTCTTTATACGGCTTGCTTTTTATTCGTTTATAGCGGTATTCATATTAACGGCGGGGGTATTTTACAATGCGGGAGAATTCATATACTTTCAGTTTTAAACTGTTCTTAAAATTTATCATATTTGCCGTCGTTGTCCTTTTGCTGTTTGGCATGGCGGGAAAAAAGTACAAAACGGCGGCGGAAAAAAACACCGTAAACGCCTTTACCGAGCAGAGGTTCGACGAGTTTTACAAACAGCCCGAAAATTCCATTGATATGGTGTTTATAGGTTCGTCTCATTCATACTGCACTTTCGACCCTGAAATTATAGACGCGTACCTCGGCACAAACAGCTGGCAGATGGGCACCCCGTCCCAGCATGCGGATACGTCGTATTACGTTTTAAGGGAAATTTTTAATTACCAGAAACCGAAAACGGTTGTCATGGAACTTTATTGGGACTGCCTTGACGATGAATTTGAGCTTAAACAGGCGGAATCGGTTTTTGAAGTTATGGACAATAAAGAACTCGTCGACGAATATATAAACAAAGTTTTTCCGGCCGGGGATAAGGTTAAATACGCCCTTCCCGCTATACGGTATCAGCAGGACTACTTTGCATACGCCGGAACCCTTATGCAGAACGAAATAGAAGAAAAATACGGCGTTTCAAGGTCCCGTCAGGAAGCCTCCGGAGGCTCGGAATACTACCGTTCAAAAGGCTACGTCTACTGCGATATGGTCATGGCCAGCGACGAATACGACAGGACAAACCAGTTCAAATATTTTGACGGCTACGGCTGGGAAATAGACCCGACGCAAAAGGAATATCTTGAAAAAATCATAGAGCTTTGCAGTCAAAACGGCGCCCGTCTTGTATTTGTAACGGCTCCCGTCGCCCCCGTAAGCATGGAGTTCATCGAAAACTACGAGTATGTGCACAGCGCGATAAGCGGCTTTGCCGAAAAAAACGGCATCCCTTATCTGGACTTCAATACCGTCAATAAAACGGAAAACCTATTTGAAAACGCAAATTTCCGTGACGACGCGCACCTTAACCACAGCGGCGTGCAGATTGCCGACAGATATTTTTCAAAATGGATAAGAACTTCCGCCGGCTTTGAACAATAGCGGGCCGAACGCTTAAAAACATCATATTCCCCCATAATCCGGCGGAAAATAAAACCGTTATACAATTTAAAATTTAAGGTATACTAATACTATTATGTAAAAGAACGGCAATGTAATTTAATAGTAAGCCTCATGTAATAGATTTGTAACAATAGTGATGTATAATACTTCCTGTAAAAAATTAATTTTCCAAGCAAATTGAAAGGAGGCTGTGTATACCTATGAAAAAAACGCTGGTATATTTATTGACATTTATAACTGTTTTCTCATTTACTGCCATTATGTACGCAGGCTCTGCATTTGCCGGTGAAGTATCGCTGGAAATAACGGGGGGCCTCGATTTCGACAAAGAAAAATCATCTACGTTCGATTCCTCCAAAACAATTTCCGGAACGGCCGACGAAGGCACTGTCATCGAAATAACCGTTTATAAAAAGCTTTCAAACGATAAGCTTAAAGAAATGGATACCTACACTGTGGAAGTCGGCGAAAGCGGCCTTTTCAGCCAGCCTGTGGAGCTTTATATAGGCGAAAACGTCATTGATTTTTCGGCGGGGCTTGAAGACTGCGAAAATATTGAAATGGAAACCACCGTAACCCGTAAAAATAAGGAAATTAAAGCCAAGCTTGAAAGCAGTATTTATGTCCCCGGCGGGTCATCGGCATATTAAATTAAAAACAGTAAGCGGTGATAAATATGAAACTAGTTAAAATAGGCGGAATAAAAAATATTTTTATCGTTGTTTTAACTATTGCCGCCGTCTATCAAACAGCGTTGTTATGGCTTGAGAATTACTCCGGCCATAACTTTTTTTATTCTTTTTTTTCATCGGAATATAACTATAACGGTCAAGATGAACTGTTAACGGCCCCTATTGATCCAAAAAACGTCATAATCGGCTACGGCAACAAAACCTTCAGCGTAACATATCCCGGTATCGACGAAGGCGGCTTCATAGGCAAAACAAACCTTTTTATTGAAGAAATGCTTAAAAACGGCAGTCCGGAAACAGTCGAAACCGCTTTCGACGAATATATATCCCAAAAATGCATAATCCTGGACTTTTCAATAGACGTGCTTCCAAGCCAATACTTCTTGGGGTTCGGCGGCATCGACAATGAAGAAGGCTATTCGTCGCTAAACGCCATAAACCAGATAATAGCCGTGCCGTCGGCAGGCCGCACCGAAGAAAATAAGCTTTATATCGTCGACAGCGACGGCGGAAAAACATGCGCTGTAACCCTGCGCGGCAGTAAATATGCGGAAAAACTGACAACGGCAATAAATAATGCCGAAATTGCAAACATGGAAAAGCTGAAGTATATTTCTACAAAACAGAACGGCTTTAACATATTTAAGGAAAATGTTTTCGTTCCCCAGTGGTCGCAAAGCGGCTATCAGTATGCCGCCGTAACGCCTGAAAACTCAATAGACAAATTCGGCACAAATACTTTTGCGGCCCTGGAAAACGCCACAAGCGAATTTTTTAACGGCTATTCGGCCAAAACTACCGTTAAAGACAACGACGGGATATATTCCGTAAGCACTAACGATATTATAGTTAAATACTATCCGACCCATGTGCTTGAATATTATAACTATACCCGCTCTGAAAATAATACCGAGCAGAACCTCTCAAGCGCATATTACGCCTGCCGACGGTTCCTGAAAAACGATAAAAGCCTTAATACGGATGTATTTTTAACAGGCGTCGAATTCAACAGCAACGGGCTTTTATTCCGTTTTGATTACAGCGTAAACGATATGCCCGTATTTTTCAGCGATTCCCTTAAAAAAGAACTGAACATGGAGCACGCCATAGAAATTTTTGTGGAAGGCGGCGCAGTAAAACGGTACAGGCGTTATGCCCGCGATTTCGTGCTTTCGCCTTCCCGCACAAAAACTGTTTCCACCGACTTTTTAGGCGCAATGAATACGGTTATGGCCGGTCTGGAAACGCCTGCAAACGAAATAGAAAACCTTGTTTTGGGATATAACGCCGTTTCCGAGGGCGAAAGCGTCTTAATGTGGTATATGTCTGTAGACGGCGCCGAATATATAACGGAAGCGTCCGCCGCCGAATAATGGAGGGATAGCATGGATTGGGAAAAGGTTAAAAGAATATTTATCTACCTTCTTATATGGCTTAACATAGGCCTTTTTGCCGCTAACCATTTTAACGGGCACGATTATAAAATTACAAACGAGCGCGAAAGCGCAATATATAAAGTGTTGGAAAAAAACGGCGTAGGGCTTTATACGGAAATAATAAAGGAAGCCCCTCCCATGCGCGAACTTGCAATCAGCGTAAACGCCCTTGAAATAGACGATTTCCGCGAAATATTTTTTAAAGGCGAAAATCCGAAAATAACATTGGAATTTGACAAGACAATCCTCGCTTCAAACACAAAAAGCCTAATCGTGCAGGATAACAGCATAACGTACCTGAATCCGAACGGAAACGGCAAAATTGAAAATTTCGGCAAAGAAACGGCCATGGCCGCCGCCGAGGATTTCCTTGAACTTTTAAATATAGACGGCCGTTCAAGCCTAAAACTCGAAAGCGCGATACCGGATAACGGCGCCTATGTTTTTGAATATATGGAAAGTTTCCGCGGCTACAAAATATTCAGCAGCCTTAAAAAGATAACCGTATCGGAAAACGGCGTTACAATGGCGTCGGCCAGCTATTATACCGCGCAGGAATTTACGGGGGAAAAGCGCGAAATATATTCGTGCGACGAAATACTTTTAACATTCCTTGAAGAAATAAGAAAAAGCAGTCCGCACGACAGCGTATATATCGAAAAAATCGAGCTAGGCTATGATTTTAAAAACGCGAAAGATATAGACGACGGCAGTCGTCTGCGTCTTGTTCCCTGTTACAGGATATTCGTAGCCGGTTCTCCGGACGCATATACAATTAACGCATATACAAACGAATTGAAAGAGGAATAAAATTAAGCGGATAAAATCTGTCTGCATCATGGATTTTAAGAATATCATAATAAGAAGAAAGCGTTTGCCGAACGTCGTCATTACCGTTTGAATGGAAATGTGGTTTTCCACAAGCGGAACGCTGTTCACCGGCACGTTCTCCCACCGATAGTCAATGCAGGGCAGGAAACACCGGAAGGATTTAACCGACGGCAAGATTACCGTAACGGCTTTTGAGATTTGCCGCGCCGTTTTTATGAGGCGTAATTCATGCGGCATACATTGCGGCGATACACAACAGAAAACTGCGCGCCGCCGCGTCTTTTCGCTGTGAAAAATATCTATACCGCTTACTTTACCGAAATCGGCCGTCATATATACGGCGTAAAATAATCTTAATTCATTTATTCGTCGGTTTTACTGATAAATTTAAGGCGGCCGGCTGTTGGTTTAACCACGGCCGGCCGCCTTATACATTGCATTTTTTCCGTATCAGCTCAAAACCCTTGTCGGCCGGCCTTTTGCCTTCCTTCCGTTTTTTCGCTTTTCGCCGAATATTACCCGCAAAAAATCAATGTTTTTTCATATGGCTTCTAAGCTCTTTTCCAACGCTTTCGGAAAGATGTTCGCTCTGTATCCTTCTCATTGCGTTAAAATGCGGCCTGTTAGCCTGGTTTTCGAGTATCCATTCGCGGGCGAAAGTTCCGTCCTGTATGTCTTTAAGTATTCCCCTCATGGCTTTTCTCGTATCTTCCGTAATTATTTTCGAGCCTGCCGTATAGTCGCCGTATTCGGCAGTATCGCTGATGGAATGGCGCATAAACGATATGCCGTCCTGAACGGCAAGGTCAATTATAAGCTTCATTTCATGCATACATTCAAAGTATGCGCTTTCGGGAGCATATCCCGCTTCGACAAGTGTGTCAAACCCGGCTTTCATAAGCGCCACAACGCCGCCGCAGAGAACCGCCTGTTCTCCGAAAAGATCCGTTTCCGTTTCGTCTTTAAATGTAGTTTCAAGCACTCCGGCCCTTGTGCCGCCGATAGCGTCCGCATACGCAAGCGCCGTGTCCTTTGCATGGCCGCTCACATCCTGATAAACGGCAATAAGCATCGGAACGCCGAAATTGTCAAGGTACTGGCTCCTTACGGTATGCCCCGGCGCCTTAGGCGCAACCATGATAACGTCCACATCCTTAGGCGGCACAATCTGGCCGAAATGGATATTAAACCCGTGGGCAAATGCAAGGGTAGCCCCGCTTTTAAGGTTCGGTTCTATTTCTTCTTTATAAAGCTTGGCCTGTATTTCGTCGTTAACAAGTATCATAACAATATCTGCCTGTTTAACGGCCTCGCCTGTGTTCATAACGTTAAGCCCCGCTTCTTTCGCCCTTTCCTTGCTTTTTGAACCTTCGTAAAGGCCAACCGTAACGTCCGCGCCGCTGTCCTTCAAATTCAGGGAATGTGCATGCCCCTGGCTCCCGTATCCTATAACCGTTATTTTCTTCCCTTGAAGCATGTCTTTGTTTGCATCCTCTGCATAATACATTTTAGCCATTATTCTCATTCTCCTTTATATTAAAAATAATAATACTGCCGTTAATTTATGTAAATCCCGCATACGCCCTAAGCATTTTAGGTTTGAAAGGGCGCGCACGTCCCGCGGCGCAAAAGTTCCCGTTTTCTAGGCGTTGAGTATAAACATATTCCAAAACTTCACGCCTTGAGCACACTCCGGCCGTTTTGCCGCGCCGCGATTGTTAAGACAATAAAATCGCAAGCATACTGCCGCTTAAATCCTCCGCCCTGTCCGGCGCATTTTAAAAACCGTGGCCGCCGCCTTTTTTCCGCTGTCAGGCACGTTGGAAACGCGCTTGAAATATCTTTTATGCCGTAGCCTGCTTTTCGTCTTTGTAAAGGCATGTTTTGCCCCTTTCAACCGCTATAAGCCCCGTACGGCAATATTCAAGTATGCCGTAAGGCTCCACATATTTCAAAAACGCGTTAAGCTTGCTGCTTTCCCCCGTCATTTCAACGCATACGCTTCCCGGCGACATATCGACAACCTTGCTTCTGAAAACATTGGCGGCGTCAAGCACCTCCCGCAGTTTCTCGCCTTCCACGCTTATTTTAACAATCAGCAGTTCCCTTAAAATCGTATTTTCGGGCTTCATCACTTCAACTTTCCTAACGTCGTACAGCTTTGAGATCTGCTTAATAAGCTGATCTTTTTTCCTGCTGTCGCCGCTTGCCGTAATCGTTATCCTGGCATACGTAGGATTTTCCGTTTCCCCCGACGTAAACGTATCAATATTAAAATCCCTCTGGCTGAAAAGAGAAGAAATCCTCGTTAAAACCCCGGCCATATTTGTAACTATTATCGAAACAGCAAATCTATCGTCTTTCATAATATTTACCTCCTGTTATTTTAATATCATATTGTCAAGGGAACCGTTCGGCGGCACCATAGGGAACACATTTTCTTCCGGCGGTATAACGCAGTCTATAACGGCCGGCCCTTCTATGGCAAAAGCGTCGTCAATAGCTTTTTCAAGCTCCTCAACATTAAACGCCCTGAAACCTTTTGCTCCGAAAGCGTCGGCAAGCTTTACAAAATCGGTTTTTCTCTCCAGCACCGTAGCCATATAATGGTTGTTAAAAAACAGGCTTTGCCACTGGCGTATCATTCCAAGCATACCGTTATTTAACACAACAATCGTAATCGGAAGGTTTTGGCTGACAGCCGTCGCCATTTCATTCAGGTTCATTCCGAAACTTCCGTCGCCTGTAAAAAGAACCGTCCTTTTTCCCGTCGCCATACACGCCCCTATCGCCGCGCCCATGCCGTAGCCCATAGTTCCGAGGCCGCCGCTTGTTAAATGTGTCCGCGGCTTTTTAAAAACATAATACTGTGCAACCCACATCTGATGCTGCCCCACGTCCGTTGCTATAACGGTATCGGCGTCGGCCTTTTTGTTCACCGCGCTTATTATGTCCCACGGCATCATATACGGGCCTGCGGCCGTTTCGCGCCTTTTTGCCTTATATTCCTCCATAACGCCGTGCCATTTTGCATTGTCTTTCTGTTTTGTATTTTCAAGTATATACTGTAAGGCTTCTTTGAGCCCTCCTGAAATTTTGACGTTTGCGTCTATATTCTTTCCGTGCTCCGCAACGTCTATATCAATATGTATTATCTTTGCATGCTCCGCAAATTTCGTTTTGTTTCCGGTAGCCCTTTCGGTAAACCTTACGCCGGCGGCTATAATAAGATCCGCCTCCGAAAACGCCCTTGTGGCGGCATAACGCCCATGCATGCCGCTCATACCTAAATACCTCGGGCTTTCGCCGTCCATGGCCGTAAGCCCCATCATACTGAAAGACACATACGCGTCGCACTTTTCGGCAAGGGCCGATATTTCCTCGCTGCATCCGCCGTTTACAACGCCGCCGCCGCAGTAAATAAGCGGCCTTTCGCTTTTTTCAATCAATCTGACGGCTTCGTCCAACAGTTCTTTTTCCGGATGATCGAAAGGCTTTTGAACTGCTTTGCCGCCCCTCTCAAATTCCGTCGTTGCAAGCTGTACGTTTTTCGGTATGTCCACAAGCACAGGCCCCGGCCTTCCGCTTTTTGCCACCCTAAAAGCTTCCCTCAGCGTTTCCGCCAAACTTTCAACATTTTTAACAAGAAAACTGTGTTTTGTAACCGGTATCGAAAGGCCGATTGTATCAACCTCCTGAAAACTGTCCGTGCCGATAAGCTCCATAGGCACGTTGCCTGTAATAGCTATAAGCGGTATAGAATCCGCGTTTGCCGTTGCAAGCCCCGTTATAAGATTTGTAGCCCCCGGTCCCGAAGTAGCGATACATACTCCTATTTCCCCGCTTGCCCTGCCGTATCCGTCGGCGGCATGCGCGGCGCCCTGTTCGTGTGCGGTTAAAACATGTTTTATTCTGTCCCTGTATTCATAAAGCGCATCGTATATATTAAGCACTTGTCCGCCGGGATAACCGAAAACCGTTTTAACCCCCTGTTCTATAAGCACTTCTATTATTATCTGGCAACCTGTCAACTGCATATTAGACCCCCCTGTAAACATTTATCGGGCGGCGTAACTTCTTCCTACCGGCAAAAGACGCGCTTCCCCGAATAATTTTTAATAAAAAAACCCCCGCTGCGATTAGGCTGCGGGGGTTTTAAAACGGCCAGTTCCTGTAAACTAAAGCCTTGCCTCTCTTATCTTGCCGAATCGCTTTTTACCAACACAAATAGCCTCATTAATAATAATGAGGTTAATAATGCTGATAATGACGATTGATAAGAAGTTAAGGTTCATCGTTACGTTCTCTCCCGAATATTCTGTAATAAAAAACTAAATTAAAAAACTCAAACTTAATTCAGTATTATTTTTTAAGAATTTTATACCCTTGGACGTCATTTGTCAATAGTTTTTTTAATTCCAGCTTCATAAATTACAAACTGCAAAACGTTTTAAAAATATCGCGGCGTTTCATCCAAATTTTTTTTAAAAACGGCGGCAAGAAAGCCGCTTTAAATAAATCCGATTTTGTGCGGACGCGCTCCGCGGCGTTTCAGGCGCCAAAACCGTTCTTTTCCCCGTTCCCAAATACAAACTCAATTATTTTCTTCCTACATATTTTCCATTGTGCCGCTCCGCTGCCGGCATCTATGGGCGCTATACATAAAAATGCAAAAACGCTCCAAAGCCGTCCTCAGCCTGAAAATTTGATGCGTCCCGCCGCCGTACATTGTCCACATAAACTCGCCGTATTCCCCGGTTTGTCAACAGACTTATCAACATACGCACTTTTCGGTCATATTTAACTTTTAGGCCGGCTTATTCCGCCAAAACAAATTGTCTGCCGATTACATAAAAATATCTCATATACGTTTGAAGAAAATTATTCAACTTTGCTTTCCCGCGTTTCCCTTTTGTATTCACAGAACATAGTTAGTCAAAGCTTATATATATTTGAAATGGAGCATAAAAAAAGGGGCCGCCCCAAAGTTGAGATAACCCCTTTATATATTATTTGCACCTTCAGTGTATAGGTGTATATACGGTTAAGGACGGCATTATCAGCCCAATAGCGGCGTCAAAAGCATTTAATGTATCTTTAGCTGCGCCTACATGATTTTTACTTGCTCTTAAACCGCTGATACCGCCCTCAGCCTTTGACTCCACATGGGGAATTTTTTTGTTATTCAAGGTACAAATGCGCCTGCCCGGAAGTAATGGCGCGACCGCATAAGAGTCGCGGCGCATAGCGTTTTCCGAAAAAAGATTCGAGAGTTCACAGGCAAGTATTTTCAGCGCCGAAAAACATAAAAATTTACCATATGGAGCGTATATACCTTGTACACTGAGGGCGCTGTTCAGAAATACATAATCAGCTCGCTCCCGCCGCCCCAAAATCCTCCGCTTTGGCGAAACTGCCTTTTTCATGGAGATCAACGCGACATGCCTTATAGCCGACAGTTTTCCTTAAAGCAAACTGTTATACCGTTTTAGCTCTTTCGACGTTCTTTCGGAAACGCCGTCTGCATTTTCCTTTTTTTGTCAACATTAATTTGGTTTTACGTTTCTTCTCTATGTTCAAATACAATCCACTTTTCGTTCATAAAAATCTCTATGGTGTCCTCGGAGCCATATTGATATTCAAAACCTGTTCCGAAGTTGGACTGATTATCCTCTGTCGGCGTTTCTGAACCATCGACAGTTGAAGTTATTTCTCCGTCCGTTACACCGCATCGGCCGTCGACTGTACTTTCTTCCCCCGTATCATAGTAAAGTTTGCCATCTACCATTACCATAGGTATTTTATCCCACCCTAACGCTTCCGGGTCTTGTTCGGAAATATTTTCCCCATCGGTTTTATGTTCGGAAAGAGCAGTATTATTCCCATCGGTACTGCCGTTCGGTTCAGCAGTTCTCTCCATAACGGGACTTTCCCCGCCTCCAGCTTTTGATTGACAGCCTGCAAAAACAAATAACGCCGTTAATATCAATGTTAAAATAATAGCGCTTTTTTTCATCGCGTATACCCCCTTCTGAAATTTTCTTTATTTTTTAGACGAAAAATTCTTCACAATGTTTCGTTTATACGCTGTATAATATTTTCCCGCTTCCTTCAATACTTTGAATGGTGCTGCTTTAATAAAATACACATAATAACAGCCTATTAGTCAAAAAGCGAAAACAAAGACTCTTTTCTCCCTTTTTCCCTTTGGACGGATTTAGTATATAAACGGCCTCTTTTAGCCGAAATTATGGAGGGAGGTATATTTGCAGATAGTATCTCCGCTTTATAAGGCCGCACGTCCCACAAGGAAAAAATTTCCGCATTTCCGTGCTGCATACGCTTGCCAAAGGCTCCTCTATGCCGGCGCATATGCGCCCTAAACTGCAAAAATTTTTCCTTGCGGGATTGCAGAGTTTTAAAGGAGTTGAAAATCATTAGCCCAAATATAAAACGGCGGCTTTTTAAGATCCGTTGACAGGCGCAGATCTCCTTGTTAAAATCTGATAAAAGGGGGAATTTTAATGAAACTGAAAGTCCTTGTAGACAACAACACATATATAGACGAGTATTATTTAGGAGAACCCGGCGTAAGTTTTTATATAGAAACGGTCGGGGCGAAAATACTTTTTGACACGGGATATTCCGATATATTTATAAAAAACGCCGAAAAAATGGGCGTAGATTTGAATTTTGTAACCCATATCGTGCTGTCGCACGGACACTTGGACCATACAAACGGCCTTAAATATCTGCTCGAAAAAACAGATCTAAAAAATGTTGAAATTATATGCCATCCTTCCTGTTTTAACCCAAAAACAAAAGGCGCGCTTTACATAGGCGCGCCGATGAACGAGGATGAAATAAGCGCCGCCGCAAAGTATGCGCCTTCTAAAACGCCGCGTTTTATAACGCCCGATTGCGTATTCCTGGGCGAAATACCTCGCGTAAACGGCTTTGAAAATAAAACTCCCATAGGCCGTAAAAATGAATTTGGCTGCTGGAGCGACGATTACCTGCTTGACGATTCCGCTCTGGCCTTTAAAACCGAAAACGGCATATTTATAGTCACGGGCTGCTCCCACAGCGGTATCTGCAACATTGTTTCCTACGCAAAAGAAATTCTTGGGTGCGATAAAATCGCCGGCATAATCGGCGGCTTCCACCTTCTCGAAGACGACGTCAGGCTTGACAGCACAATAGAATATTTAAAAGACCTCAAAGCCGATAAGCTTTATCCCTGCCACTGCGTATGCCTGAAAGCGAAAGCAAAAATGATAAATTCCATGAAAATCGAAGAAGTCGGCGTAGGCATGGAAATAAACGTTTAGCCTTCCCGTCATTCCATACTTTTTAATAATCTGCCGCAAACCGTGCCGCTGTCCGCAACGATGCCTTTTAACCAAAGTAACGCAAAATACACTCTCTCATTTCCGGCAGTATCCGCATACCTTTGCCAAAACAAAAGCTGTCGCGGCTAAAATGCCTTTTCGTTATAAATCGCCCTGAACGGCCTATAACAGAAAAGGCATTTTATTTTTATAACGGTTACCGTACGCCGTCATAGAGGACGTATTATATTCCGCACACCTCCATACTCAATCCATTACAGCCCGCCAAAATAAAAGCCGCGGGGCGCAACCTCCGCTTTAAAAAGTTCTCCCCGCCCCACGGCCTTAAAAATTGTCCGACGCTCATATCACAGCCGCATATTTATGTTTATCAAAAATTCCGACGCTTCACACAGCCCATATTCCGTAACGCCTATATATGCCGCCTTCCGCTTACGGAAACCATATGCGCCGCGGCCGGGGTTCGGCCGCGGCATAGCCTGCCTGTCTGCAAAAATTTTACCGACGCATTTTCCGTTTCGGATATCCCGCTCCGAAACTCCGTATTTTCGGCCAATAGGGCAAAATATGTATGCATCTTATTTTTATGCGTCGTCCGTTTATGCATTTAAAACGTCATGCTTAAAATACAAAAATTTCCGATACATTACGCTAAAGTATCGATAACATGCGGCATGCCGTCCGACGAAAGGGAAGCGTTCGCCGCATCCACCATATCAATCAGCCCTTCAAGCGACATAGCCGAATCTTCCATTGCCTTTTTTGCAATCGCAATACCGGCGTCCATCTGCAGTTTAGCGGCGCTCATGCTCATACTCATTGCCGCTATAGATTCAACCATAACTGTCCCTCCTTTCAAATTTGCCGCGCACTTTCACTGCAACAGCGTCCTGCCGCTTTAAACGCCCGCGCCAAATATATAAAAATTGTCCGTAAATCCGTGCCTAAAAGCCATATCCGGCGTCTTTTCCCGCCTTAAAACGAGTTTCTTCCAAACCGTTTTCTGACAGCAAAGACGCTTATAAATCACGGGGACGCGCAAACGCGCCCCCTTTATAGGTATTCCCCTGCCGCCGTTTAATTGCGGCCTAACGCTTATTTTTAAAGCCTTAATAACCGCTATACAAGCATATCAAACATAAGCCCCAGTGCGGAATAATTGTTCCTTCCCCAGGAGCCTGAATTTGCAAAAAAGCTCATATTGCCAAGAGGATCGTTAATGGAGCCGTATCCCTGAAGGCTTGATATATCGTTGCTTATAAGGCTCAGGGAGTTAGCGCCCATACCTTTGACAGCGTCGTTGAATGCGCCCTGCGCAACTCCAAAGGAGCCGCCTAGTATATCTTTTGTCAAAGAAGGATCTTTATTCAAGCTTTCTTTAAGCTTGCTTTCATCAAGCTTCAGCGTGCCGTCCTTGTTAACGGTAATACCGATAAGCTCCATGCTTTTTTCGGATGCAGGCGCCATAGCCATATTTCTGATTTGGTTTATAACGCCGCTTCCTCTGGAAGCGTTATCATTAAGAAGATTAAGCGTTTTATTGTAGTTTGCAACAAGATCCTTAACGGCGGAAACAACTTTCCCATCGTCAAGGCCTGTGGAAACGGAAACCTCTCCGGCTTTTTTAAGGGTTGCGGTCATCCTTCCGTAATCGAGGCTTATTTCATTTGTGCTTGATGTATATTCCCTTGTAACGCCTTCTTTCGTAACTTTGTAAACGGCGTCGCGGCCTTCCTGCGCCGTTTCTTTAATGCCTTTTGCCGCGCCTTCGTCACCGCTTACGGTAAAGCCGTTGGCCGCGCCTGTTTTTTCAGACGTAAGTTTAAGGCTTGTTTTGCCGTCGTCAACAACAACTTCGGCCCTTACGCCCGAATCGCCCTTGTTAATTTGTTCGGCGGCTTCTTTCATCATTTGATAATTCGTCTTTTGCCCGCCGTTTTCCTTAACGGAGCTTACATTTACATCAATCCTGCCGCCGTCGGCAGATTCAACAGCAAAATTCATATCCCCGGAGGCAAGCGCGCTTCCGCTTACAAATTCCGAAGAATTTACCTGGGCCGACGCCGTCTGGCTCACTTCCAAATCATATTTTGCCGTTTCCCTAACCGTATAGTTAACCTTAACGTCGGCGACGTCCGTATCGCTGCTTTTTGCGGTCAATTCATTAAGCGGGCTCTTTGAATTAACGTTCCTCAGCGTGTTGGCGGACGACATCAAGCCGGAAACGGCGCTGTTGTACTCCTTAAGGAAATTCTTGGAAGAACCGAGCCCGGCGGAAGATCCGGATTGTTCATACTTATCTAACTTGTCGGCAATAACAGGGTTTTTGCTTAAAGCCTGCGTAAGTCTCGTTTTATTAACGGCCTGCTGGTAATTTATATAGTAGCTCCAATTATTAATTGAATTAATTCCGTTAATTGCCATAAATACTCCCTCCTTCCTCTAAAATAAAAAAATTCGGCAGGATAAATCCCTATATTTATATATCGGCATATATCGCTTTAATTTTAATATATTTTTTCATTTGCGCTTAGAGTTTACAAGCGCATACACGGTTTTAACGGGTCTTGGCAGAGCAATAGCCGTGTTAAAGCCGCTTGCCGCAGTACGGCGGCTCTTTGGCGCCTTTGCCTTTCCCCTACTCTGCCGACGCCTGTTAAAACTTTTCGGCCTCACAAGGGGACAGTTTTTTGCAGTTCAAGTCGCATACACGCCGACTAATATAATCCTGTGCCAAGCGTATACAGCACAAAATTTAGGAAAACTTTATCTTGCAGGGCGCGCGCCCTTGTAAACCGAACCTATATCCGCATATAACGCCAGGCGCTCCCCCTGCTTCAAGGCTATAATGTTATCGGAAACCGGCAAACTCTCTCCTCCGTTTAAATATGCGGCTTTTCGCCGCCGGCATGCCGCCATGAAATTTCGGCGTGCCGCCCATGACCAAATCAATACCAGGCTATACTCATCCTTTGCCGCTTTTTATATTTTAAATTAATTCGGCATGTAAAATAACCGCCTTTCGTCAAAGCAAAGCAAGGCGGCAGCGGCGCGCCGATAAACCGAAATTTGTTAAAATATAGTTTCTAAATGTACTTCAGGCAGGACATCCAATAATGCCGCCGCGTCCGTTACTTCCGCTTTTTCAATCAGTTCTTCTATGCTGTAAAAACTTTGTTCCTTTTGATCGCTCCAAAGAGATACGTTTTTTTCGGAATTACTGCCGGAGAGGAAATATTTCTTTCCTTCAAATGAAAATTCAATTTCTCTCCCATGTTCAATTAAATAAATCAAAGCCGATACAGATCCGGTCCGTTCAAATTCTTTGACAATCAAATCATGCAGGCACATAATTAAGCCTCCTCAACTTCCGTTTTGCCTTTCCGTATATTTTATCAGATTATTCCGCTTAAATCAAAAAGCAGTAAAATTAACGAAACCGCCGCCAGTCTGAAAAGAAAACGGGGCAAATCCTCCGCGCCTTGTTTTTTTCGCCGCAAAACATTATAATAAATATATTCCGCCCATGATAAAATGAAAATAAACGGCGAAAATATATAATCCGCCGTTCGGCCGCGGCCGCCTGTTAATTTAAGCTTTGCTCGGCCGCTTAACAAACTGCATAAGCCGCGGGTTAAAAATTGTGTTCCCTAAAACGGAAAAACAAACAGGAGGCAAATATGAAAATAACATATATAAACCACAGTTCTTTTCTCGTTGAAACGGGCAGTGTCATTATGCTTTTCGACTATACCGACGGGGAAATCCCTTACCTTGACAAAAGCAAACCGCTTTTTGTTTTTGCAAGCCATGCCCACAGCGACCATTTTTCAAAAAAGATATTCGATCTTGCGAAAACGCATACGAATGTAAAATTCATACTCTCAAGCGATATACCGAAAAAAGCGGCTTCCGGAGAAAATGTACAGTTTCTTGCGCCCTACGCTGAATACGAAACGGACGGCCTTAATATAAAAACATTGAAATCGACCGATGAGGGAGTAGCTTTTTTTATAAAAACAGACGGCCTTAAAATATATCACGCCGGGGATCTGAACAACTGGTACTGGGAAGGCGAACCCGACGAATGGAACCGCCAAATGGGAGAAGCGTATATAAACGAAATATCGAAAATTAAGGGCGAAAATCCCGACGTCGCATTTCTTCTTCTCGATCCGCGCCAAGGAATACATTCAAGCCTGTGCATAACCCAGTTTATGGAAACAGTCGGAGCCAAAAATATTTTTCCGATGCATTTTTGGGGCGATTACAGCGTTTGCCGCAAAATAAAAGAGCTTCCGCCGGTTAAGCCGTATGCCGAAAATATATTTGAAATATCGAAAAAAGGGCAATCATTTGAAATATGACGGCATAAATAAATTGCTTATTTGAAAATAAACAAAAAGGAATACAGATGGATAAAAATAATTACGAATACAATACATTTGAAAATATAATTCTTGAAAATGCCTGCCTTGAGGACTTTACATTCGCCGACTGTGATTTTCTGAACTGTAAAATCAGTTCATGTTCAATAATAAGATGTTCATTTTCCAACTGCCGGTTTTATGGCTGCACAGTAACTTCGCTTTCAGCTAAATATTCGCAGTCGCGGTTTTCCCAGTTTACCGACTGCCGTCTTGTAAATATACAATGGCACGAACTGCTTCCAAGCGGCAAGCTTTCGGAACCCATAAGCAAAATTAACCGCTGCTTATTAAAATACAACGCCTTTACCGGCATAAATTTCAGAAAATTTGATTTCTCCGGTTCCGAAATTATATCCTCGATATTCGGCGAATGTCATTTAAACGAAAGCCTGTTTAAATCATGCCGTCTCGACGGAACGGAATTTTACAGCTGCGATCTGAGAAAATCTGACTTCAGGGAGGCTTCCGGCTATAATATCGATATTTTTTCAAACAATCTGAAAGGGGCAAGATTCTCTTTTCCTGAAGCCGTAAGGCTCCTTGACGGCCTCGGTATAAAAATAGAATAGCTTTGTCATCCGACAGCCGCAAGTTTATTTTAAGACGCGACTGTCTTAAAACCGTCCGCGGCAAATTGCTTTTAAAAAATCATTAAATATATGCTTTAAGATTCGTATTCAAATACCGTTATGATTTATTCAGTTCAAATTATCAACGGATTTTTCATATTCCTATCGCTCAACCATAATAAAAACGCGTTCGTGCCTGCCGTTGGCTGTTCGAAACGCGTTTTTTATAATTCGGCTTACTTTATTAAAATTCCAAAACCTCTCCGACGCTCTATCCACATTTAAAAACAGCGCCGGGAGCGTATATTTTGCCGCCGCAGTATTAAAGAACCCCCTCTTTCACATTTATAACTTTAAGGAACCACATCGTCATGGTCGTGCCCTTTCCGTATTCGCTTTCGGCCGTTATCTTACCGCCGTGGGCTTCCATAATTTCCTTTGCAATGGCAAGGCCAAGCCCCGTTCCGCCCATAGCGCGGCTTCTCGCCTTGTCAACCCTATAAAACCTGTCGAATACCCTTCCTATGTCCTCTTTAGGTATGCCGATGCCCGTATCTTTTACGGCGACTTTAAAATAATTTATAGTTTCGCTTACGGAAACAGTGATCGACGCCTCTTCGGGGCTGTATTTAATAGCGTTTGTAAGTATATTGTTAAAAACCTGCGTTATCCTGTCTTTATCGGCGGTTATAAAAATATCGCGCTCAAAAGGCTCAAACGTAAGCTTCTGTTTTTTATTTTCCGCATGTATCCGGCTTTGCCTTATATTTTCGGAAATAAAATTATTTATATTTATCCGGGAAAAATTAAAATTAAACTGCTTGTTGTCAAATCTCGAAAGCTGCAGTAGATCCCGCACAAGGAAACTCATCCTGTCCGCCTCGCTGTTTATAATATCAAGGAATTCCATTGCCATATCCCTGTCGTCAAGCGCGCCGTCCATTAAAGTTTCCGTATAGCTTTTGACGGTTGTAAGCGGGGTCCTCAGCTCATGGCTTACATTGGCCACAAATTCCTTGCGCATGTCGTCAAGACGCTTTTGTTCAGTGTTGTCCTGCAAAACCACAACGGTGCCTTCCATTTCGTCGCCTTTGCTGCCGTAGGCGCTGAACCCGGCGGTAATATATTTTTTGCCTATATAGAAATTAACCACCTTAGACGATTTTTCAATTAAGTCGATCAAAATCCCAGTGCCTATTTCAAACCTGTTTATAAACTCCTGAAATGTAAAGTTAACTTCCGTCAAATCGAGCATTTCCATGCTTGCGCTGTTGTAATGCACTACATTGCCGTCATTGTCGAAGGATATAACGCCGTCGGTCATATTGTGCAGTATAATTTCGAACTTGTTTTTCTCCCTTGAGATCTCTCCCATGGTATTGCTTAATTCTTTAGCCATATAGTTAAAACTTTCGCTCAGCTGTCCTATTTCGTCCGCCGAAAAAACCTTGACGCTTTGATTGAGCCGCCCTTCCGCAAGCTCCTTGGCCTTCCCCGTAAGCGCCTGTATCGGTCCCGTAAGCGTTTTGGCAAAAACGTATCCCATAACGGCCGCAAGAAACAACGCCATTAAAACGGCAAAAACAATGGCCCTCTGCGTTTGGCTTATGCTTTCATAAGTCGCTTCCGCATCCATGCGTGCAAATATAACGTATTCGGCCCCGCCGCTTCCGTTAACAAGCACGGGGCTTGCATAGCAGAAATACCGCGAATTTTCGCCGTTTTCTTTTATATTAATCTTGGCGAACGACGGATTGCCGGCCATAGCGCTTATAATTGCCGAATTTTTATATGAAGGGTAAGGCGGCTTGTTAGTAACGGTTGAGGCTATAGTTTCGCCCGATGCGTTTAAAATATTGCCCTGTATCTGGGTAGTGCTGCCGCCGCTTCTCGTAAACTGCATAAGCCCCGTCTGGAAGCTGGGTTCGTCGTAATACATTACAACCTGCTCGCTTATTTTTTCGGCGTAAAGCTCAAGCTGATCCTGCGCCTTGTCAAGCTCAGAACTTTGAAAGCTTAAAAGTATATAACTCCCGCTTATAATCATAACCACAAACACAAGTCCGAGATACATTGCAACAAGTTTCCATTTAATGCTCTTCATAACCGCACCCGCTCTTTAGTAATATAAAACAAACCAAACAAAAAACGCCCCTTTTATCCTCCAAAATAATATCCCACGCCGCGTTTCGTCATAATATATTTGGGGCTTGACGGATCGGCCTCAACCTTTTCACGGAGCCTGCGCACTGTAACGTCCACAGTGCGGACGTCTCCGTAATATTCGTATCCCCATACTTTTTCCAAAAGCAGTTCCCTTGAAAACACTTGGTTTTTCTGTGTTGCAAGGAACTTTAAAAGCTCGTATTCCCTGATTGTAAGGCTTACGGTTTCCCCGTCTTTTTTAACTTCATATAAGTCAACGTCAATTGTAAGGCCGTTAAAGCTCAGTATATTTTCGCCCTGCCGCTCCCCTGTTTTCGGCGCGGCCGCTTTTTTCCTGAGGTTTGCCTTAACCCTGGCCATAAGCTCCCTCACGCCGAAAGGCTTTGTAACGTAGTCGTCCGCCCCCAGTTCAAACCCAAGCACTTTATCTACTTCTTCCGCCCGGGCCGTAAGCATTATAATAGGCGTATCATACTTTTCCCTTATCTTGCGGCACGCTTCATATCCGTCCACATTAGGCATCATAATATCAAGCAGTATAAGATCTGGGTTTTCGGTGTACGCCTTCAATATAGCCTCCTGTCCGTCGGCGGCCGTTACAACGTCGTAGCCCTCTTTTTTCAAGTTAAATTTGATAATGTCAACAATATTTTTTTCGTCGTCAACAACAAGGACTTTTCTCGTTTCCATATACATGCCTCCCTGATTTATTATTTTGTACCGACAAGTATAATTTCCGGCACAGGCTCTACAGTCGTTTTTTCGCTTACGGGCTTCTGCTCCGTTTCAAAGCCGTTTATCCTGATAATCTGCGTGGTAACCTCTTTCTGCCCGTCGACGCCCTGCTGTATAACTTTTTTGTATGAAACGGGCTTCGTATTGTCCTGCCTGTATTCAACTTCCTTCTCCTGCTTTTCGGTAAAAACAACGTTTTCGGCCGTCCTGACGGAAATAAACGGCACCGTAACTTCAAGGCTCAGTTTATCGCCCGGAGTAATCACCGTGTCTACGGTTATCCCCGGGTTGGCGTTTAGAAGCTCTTCCAAAGTAATACCGTTTTTATCGGCAATTTTTCTGAGGGAATCTCCGCTTACAACGGTATATTCAGCGGCTTCCTTCCTTCCCTCCGTAAGCTTGGCGCGCGCTTCGTCCGCTGATATAATGGTAGAACTGTCTACAAACCTTTCAACTGTTTCAACCTTTTCGACAAACCCTTTTTCGACAATATTGGAACCCTCCGGCACATATTCTTCGATAATGCCGTTTAAAAGCCCGTCGGCTTCCTCTTTGTTGGCAAGTGCGGCGATTTCGGCCCCGTCAACAGTTATAACGGCGGCTTTAACTTTATAAGTAACGGAATTTTTAATTAAAATAAGAGCGTCCTCAACGGGGATCAAATCCCCGCCGCTTTTATGCACGGGTTCAAAAACCACTTCTTCGTTAATTTCAATATCGCTGCCCGCCATATCGGCAATCTGGGCTTTAACGGTGCCAAGTATCTCTTCTTCCGACACGCCGCTTTTTTTTACGCTTGCAATAACTTCCCCGTCAATGGAAATATCAAAAGCGTTGTGCCTTACGTTAATAAATATAACCAATGCCAAAACGATAATTCCGATAAGCGCCGCGCCCAGTTTTAACTGCTGTTTCCTTCTTCTGCGTTTGTTAAAACGCTGCCCTTCCCTTTTTTCCCTGCCGCTTTTGTACACGCCGGGCGTGTTCTTAATTTCCGCTTTGGGGCTGTAAACCACCCTGTCATTATTGTTCCTTCCACGGCCCGCCATATACAGTCCCTCCTTAAATAAAAGTATATTTCAAACGGGGGCGTAATCCCTTTTTTTGCTTAACGCGATTAAAAATCCTCATATAGAATCGCCGTCTGTCGTATATACGGCCTTTTAAGCTCCGCTAAACGGCCGTAATATAACTACGCCGTCCGCTGCCCTCTTCGTGCGCCTGCTTTTTTACAGCATGCAGTTCATGCCGTACAAGCCGTAAAAACCTTCGTTTTTCATTCCGTATCGCCGCTGCGGCTTTTGCCGCTGATTATTATTTTATTCCAAATCGGAAAAATTTTCAATTAAACGGAAAATTCGTAATAAAAATGTTATTTCTTAAGCGATTTCAGTATAACCTGCGTCTGGTGTTCGATATGTTCGGCCATAACTCTGACGCCGTCTTTCTCGTTGCGGTTTTCAATGGCTTCTATTATAGCCCTGTGATGATTTATAACTGCCGTCTTTGTTTCATGAACCTTTAAATATGCGATCCTGTAACGGTACACCTGTGCGCGCATACTGCTTATAATCTGCACAAGCTTATTGTTGTTTGAAGAAGCGAATATTATGTCATGGATCTTCTCGTCAACAGTAGCCACTTTTTCATAATCTCCGTCCTCAAACGCCTGCTCAAACTGGGCGTTAAGCAGTTTAATTTCCCTCAGGCTTTCGCTTGTCATGCTCCTGCATGCATGGCGTATTCCGACCGCTTCAAGCGCGCTTCTGATTTCCAGCACATTTTTTATATCGTTGGCGCTTAAATCCAGCACCTGAGCCCCCTTTCTCGGTATAAGCGCAACAAGGTTTTCCTGTTCGAGCATCCTCAAGGCTTCCCTTACAGGCGTGCGGCTCACGCCGAGCTTGTCCGCCAGCTGGTTTTCCAAAAGCCTCTCCCCGGGAGCCAGCTCGCCTTTTAATATAGCGTCCCTCAAATTGTTAAAAACTACTTCTCTTAAAGGAAGATACTCATTCACGCTTACATTAAACTTATAGTCCATACTTTCCCCTCCCTGAAAAATAAGCGTCATAATTTATGGGTTAAACGTTTCGGTAACCAAAACGTCTTTAAACATAAATTCCTTCTTTGCGGCTTCAGCGGCCGCCCGCGCGTCGGCCTCGGTATTAAAAAGCGCAAAAACAGTAGATCCGCTGCCGCTCATAAGCGCGCCTCCGGCTCCGTGAAGATTTAAAAACGCCTTTACATCATTTATAACCGGAAGCCTTTTTGCCGTAACTTCTTCAAGAACGTTCCCCAGATTATTCAAAACGCCATTTTTGTCGCCTTCATTAATAGCCTTGATAACTTTACGGCTGTCCGGCCGCCATGATATACTGCCTGCGTCAAGGCTCCCGAAAATATCCGCCGTCGAAACGCCCTCGTCGGGCTTTGCCAAAACAACATAAAATTTGGGGCAAGGCGCAAGCCTTTCGAGTATTTCCCCCCGCCCTTTTGCAAGGGCCGTCCCTTCCATTATGCAAAACGGCACGTCGCTGCCAATCTCGGCTCCCATTCTCAAAAGTTCTTTTTCCGTAATCCCGGTTGCGAAAAGCGCGTCCATGCCTTTAAGCACGGCCGCTGCGTCGCCGCTCCCCCCTGCAAGGCCCGCCTCCGCGGGAACCCGTTTTGTAATATTTATTTCAACGCCGCATCCTATCCCGTATTCTTTTATAAAAAGGGAAGCCGCCTTGTATGCGGTGTTCCTCCCGTCCGAGGGTATTCCCGCCGCGTCCGTTTTAACCGTAACGCCTCCGCCGCTTTTTTTTATTAATATATCGTCGCCCAATTCAAGGGTCTGCATTATCATTTCAAGGTTATGATACCCGTCGGGCCTTTTTGATATAACGTCAAGCGTTAAATTAATTTTAGCCCTCGATTTAATTTTAATAGTGTCCAGAAAAATCACCGCCGTTTTATATACTGTATACAATAATATTATACAATCAAATTGTATCTTTTTCAATACAATTTTTGCCGGGCAATCCCCGTCAAAACATCGGCATGAAGATCCCGCTCCGTTTTTCCAAACAATCTTTCCCGCCCTAACATCGGCATTTCATTCCTTCGGCATACTGTTCGCCCGTATTAATCCTTAAAAATTCCTTAATATTTATAATTCGTCATTAAAATTTATGGCAATTTGTCCCGGCCCCTGTTAAAATTATTATATAAAATAAAAGGAGGGGTACAAATGGGAATAAAAAAATTTACGGCTGTGCTTGCGGCGGCGCTTATGGTTATAGCCCCGTCAAACGCGTTCGCCTCACAAGAAGAAGTTTATGACATAGGCATACAGCTTAACGGCGAAGCGCTGGATTTAAGCGGCGAGCAGCCGGTTATAAGGAACAACCGCGTTTTCCTTCCTCTCAGGCCTGTATTTGAAGGAATAGGCGCAGACGTAACATATGACGAAAACGAAGAAGTGATAGTCGCGGAAAAAGACGGTAAAACTGTCGAAATAACCGTCGGCAGCCGTATGCTTAAAGTAACGGAAGGCGCAACGACAGAATCCGTGGCAACCGACGCGGCTTCTTTTGTCGAGGACGGGCGCGCCTATATTCCGGTACGCTTTGCGGCGCAGGCTTTCGGATGCGACGTAGGCTGGGACAACGAAAATATGACCGTTATAATCGTCGATAAGAATACATTGAAAGGCGATGGCGGCACATATAATATAATAAACAACTATCTTAAACAAAATATAGCGTTTTCGGATAAAAACTATGCCCTGACGGGTACGGCCGATATAAGCATATCTGTAAACGACGGCACAATCGCTTTGCCTATAGAAGGCGTATATGAAACGAACGGGCTGGTCGACAGGACAAAAATCAATATGGATACCGTTTTAAAGCTTGATCTTTCAGCCGTGAAGGAGCTCCTGGGCAAAGAACTCGAAAACCCATTATCGGCCGGTTTAGTCGAACAGTTTGAAAATATACCTATAAACTTTATATTTGATATGACGACAGGAAGCTTTTATGTACAAAGCAGCCTTCTTTCTTCCCTTATGGGCGCAAGCGGCGACACATGGTACTATCTTAATTTCGACGCGCTTATGGAAGCAAGCGGCATAAAATTTTCGCAGTTAGTCCAAGACGCATACAATATGGATGATTTCACTCCTTATGCCGACATGCTTCTTGAAAATATCCCTATGGATAATAAGTATGAAAACGAAACGGCCGTATTGACATACAATATGATAAACGGCCTTTATTCCGACAACTCCTTTACGGAGGAGGACGGTTTTTATGTAACAAGCTTTGAAGAAAGCCTCTATGGAATTAACACGTCTTATACGCTTTCATTCCCTACAGATCCGTCCGGCGCGGATTACGGCTTTACTTTTTCATCATACCCGGACGGCCGTAAAGACGAGGAGTTTATGTCAATGGAAATGTCTCAGGAAGGGCTCGTGTCCTCCTTTGAAATTACGATGGATTTCGGAGAGGCCTACAATATGTCAATCAACGGATCAATTACATATTCGGAAACCGATGAAACTCCCGTAATTGCCCCGGCGCCCGGTTCAAATGTAATATCCGTAAATGAAATGATGGGATTAACGGCCATGCCTTAACGAAACCGGCTGCCGTTTCAGAAAAAAATTTAAACTGGATCTATATTAAAAACTAAACCGCCCTGCCGCTTACGGCGCGGCGGTTTTTTGTATGCCGCAAATCCCGCCGTCAAGTTGACGCCTCATGCGCTCTTTCTAATTAAAACTTCCCTCCTACGGAAAAGAAACGTATTTTTGCAGTTACATTGATTAAAAACCGTGCGTCTGTTCCCTGACAGTTACAAACAGGAACCGAATTCTATAAATACGGTTATAATTCAACTTCTGCCGCTTACGCCCGAAGTTCAGTTAAAATCAATAAAACTCCGCTCCGCATAAGCTTTAACCGCCGTCCGTCACATCGCATCCGCGCGTCCGGTATCCTTTTAACATGCGCGGAAAATTTTATTTTATGTCAGCCTTAGCTTCAGTTTGCAATGGCGCAAACGTCCCGCAATAAAAAATTTTCCGCATTGCCGCTCCGCCGCATACGCTTGCCGTAGCGTCTGCCGTGCCGGCGCGTAGAAGCCTTGAACCGCAAAAATTTTTTCCTTATGGAATCGAATAGTTTTAACGGCCGGCATAAGGGCAAAACAAAGGCACGCCTGGTAATACGGCTTTAACGCCGCTATTGCGCGCTAAGGCCCGCAAAAACCGTGCGCGCCCTTGTAAAACAAAACTAATATAATATAAAAGTGCGCCGAAAAGCCGCGGAAAACTAAATCCGCGGCCAAAACAACAATTTAACTGCCGTAAAAAATTATATCTGCGGCATAAATAAACCGATGCAGTAAGCCTACGCTGTAAATTTCCGTTAACTCTTAACTCCCGTTTTTTTAACAAACCAAAGCGCCCTGCTGCACAGGCCGCAAAATACAGCGAAACTTCCGCATTTTATACTGCATTATACTAATTTTAAAGGCCAAAACAAATACTGCTTTTAAAAGCCAAAACATATCTCTCCCGGCAAACTGGCGCAATAAACTCCCCCTCTGGAAAACTACAGGCCGAGCCGCCCGATAAATAAAATCCCCGCCCTTCAGACTGCCGCTGCGGCGTTTGAACGCCGAAAGCCTTATTGTCTGCGCCGACGACTGCGCTTTGCTGCCGCTGGGAATATTAATTTTTCCGAAACCGCCATATGCCTAAACAAAACGCGTTAAAAATAAGCATACGTTCTGCATAAAGAATTATATTTCAGCCGAATAAATATCACGTTACATGCATAACAATATATAACATTGCCGTATCCTCAATTCAAAATATGTCCATACCTACATAAAAACTTAAATTTTATGCTGTTTCAACCCAAAGCTTTAAAAGCCCTAAACAAATTTTCAAATCGGAATACTCCACACATCAATTCGGACATCCGCCGAAACGCTCCCCTATTTAAGCATACGTCCGTATGCCTGTATACGTCTTGGAGCGATAAAAATTATTCTTTGTTTTCCGGTTCCAAAATATTATTAATGTCCTCAACTGCCGAAAGCAGGTTCTTTTTCATGTCCTCAAGCTGATTGTTAACCCGTTCTTTATATGTAGAATCGTCCGCAACGGAATCATGCCCTAAAAGGAAATCCGTAGAAACGCCAAACAAGTCCGCCAGTTTTATCAAATCGTTAAAGGAGGGCTCGTTCTTGCCTCTTTCATAGTTGCTTATAGTCGTGTATCCATAGTCGAGAAATTTGCCAACATCCGCCTGTGTAAAGGAATTCTGCTTTCTTAATTTTTTTAAACGGTTATGAAAATTAGACATATTAAACCACCTTTCTTTTACTTTTAAAACTATCTTAATATTATAACAAAAATGTAGATAAAAATATACAATTTTTTACATAACTAGCGTTTTTTGTTGTTAACATTTTGTGAATACTATAAATCATGGTATAATCCTTGTTTAATTTTATGCCTTTTAAGATTTTTAAGCCTTAAAACAGATTTATCCGACATGCCGCATACAGCAAACTCATGTAAAAACTTTACGCTTAGCCTCCTGAAAAAAGCCCCGGCATACCGTTAAAATCCCGTATAACCCTTAAACGCCAACCCTATCCGCCGCCGTATATAAAAAACATGCCGGCTGCAATGCGATCCTCCTCCTGATTTTTATACTTCCCCTCCATTCCGGCTCCCGCCTAAACGGCGTACATTGAACCGCTTTGTTAACGCGCATAATCATGTCCGCCGCATAATACTGCCGCGGAAATAAGACGCACAAATTTCATTTATTCCGCCTAATTCCAAATCCAAACAGGAGATAAACCTTATGCCGTATAAACATAGTCTTTTCGGCCTTATATGCGGCGCCCCTCCAATAAAACGCCATGAACAGCCGAAATAAAAACAGATACAGAAAAAATCCGCCGCGCCTATCATTACTTCTAAGTTCGGACTGCTTCAAAAAATATAAATAAATACTTCACGTTTAATAATCTGCCAACAAATTAAACCTATCAAACAGCCGCATAATAAGTGAAGTTATACTTAATTTTTTTCATACAAGGCCGTAAAAAGCGTTATTTGTCACATATCCGAAACAACACACTTAACGCTAATCCATATATCCGACGCATAATATGTACAAAATTCCTATAATTGTAAAACTATACTAATACTTCTTAGTTCTTATTTCCCCGATATAAGCTTTCTCCAATTGCAACATACCTTCACGCCAATCCGCCCGATACGTTTCGGCAGCAGGCTAAAATGTCATGCGGTAGGCTTTAAAAAACAGGCGTGCATAAATAAAACCGTTTCCCTTTTACAGGCAGGTCAAAAATAATCCGATACAGCCTTGCCCAAATATAAATATTCGCCAAAAACGGCGGGAAACTTCATAAATAAATTCAGATGGGGAGCAAAGGCCGGACCAAAACTAAAAATTTATAAAAATTACGGCCCTTATTAAAACATTAATGCCAAATGCCCGATCCCTTATTAAATATAATTTTATCATTATTGTCACTATTTGTAAACAAAATTAAATATTTATTATTTTTCCGGATCATTATTTTAGCTATAATTTCAATTCAAATATGCCATAAAATCAGTATATATTTATAATAAAAAAACTATGAAATTTATATATTGCGAATTGCCGTAAATATAACTGTTTTTGCTTATAAGTATAAAACAAATTTGATATTCAATTTGTGACATGTCAAAAATATAAAACTCTATGGTAAAAACCACTGTTTTTTCATCAATAATACTTGTTTCCATTTATAAAGCCTGCCTGAAATCCCAACCGATTTAAATGATGAATAATCTTAAATTATACTTAAATTTATATTTTTCAAATGTCTTTGAATATCTCAAATTTACGAAAATATATTCGTTTTTAAATACCAACGCATATTAATCCTTCAAAATACGTCCTTCCATACCGCCTGTTTGAAACGCCTTATCTTTTTAGCTTCGGTTTACAAGAGCGCACACGGTTTTAACATGCGTCGTCGGTTCAATAACCGCGTTAAATCCGCTTGACGTAAGCTCCGGCGTCTGCGCGTCTTTACATTGTTCTTACGCTGCCGATGCCCGCCAAAACTTTCCCTACTCACAACAGAAAAATTTTTTGCGGTTTAAGGCGCATACCGGCCGGCGCCGCGTAACCTATAGCAAGCATATACAGCATGGAAATGCGGGAAATTTTCCCTGTTGGGCGTGCGCGCACTTGTAAACCGGAGCTATAAACAATATAAAAAACCCCCGGTTAAAATCCGGGGGTTAAACAGATTAAAATATTTTTATGTCCTTTGGCGGAATTATTCAAGCCCGGTATAAACCATAGTCCATTGGTTTAAGCCCATACCGCAAAAACACATACTGTTAATCATTCTTCCGACTGCATCGGAAAACGTCGTTTAAAACCGCCCTTTTCACGCCGTACGGAACCATGCCGGTTTTAAACTTCAGCTTTACGTTTACTTAATTTAAAAAATAAAATTAAATATATCCTGCCGAAAAACGCCTGAAAATTTTTCGGCAGGCAGGCCCTCCGTCCGCTTATTAAATAAACCGGGCCATGCGGCGGCTGACGCGCTACATCATCAGCCGCAAAAAGGTATAAGATATTTTTAAGGAGGCATTATAAGGTAAACTACCTTATGATGTCAATCTCCTGTGTAGCCTGATCCCAAATTACGTTTGCGCCGAGCTGTTCGGCAACGTAGCGCACAGGCACAACCGTCCTGTCGCCGACAATTTCGGGCGCAACGCCCATGCCTTCGATTTCCGTGCCTATCTGCATTGTCATTGTTTTGCCGTCTATAATCATCGTAATAACCTTATCGGCGTCGTCCCACAAAACTTCCCCGCCGAAAGTTTCGACAATATAACGTATAGGAACCATAGTCCTGTCGCCCATAATAATAGGCGCAACGTCGTTATATACTTCAGCTCCGTTAAGCCTCGTAATCTCGGAACCTATTTGGAGATTAATCTTTTTAATATCTTCTTTGTATACAAGAACATATTCCCCTCCCTCGTTTGCTTTGGCCGTAAACTCGCCGTCGCTGTAATTTCCTCCGATATATGTAAGCGAACCGTCGCCGTTTACTTTTGCAAGCGTAAGGAGATTTACGTTTTTGCTTTCAACAGCCGTCTTGTCTACGTCAACAGTAATCTCTACAGGAGTTGAATATGAAAGTATTACGTTTTCTCCGGCTTTAATTTCAATAGCCGCCGAACTTTCCGCGCCACCGATAACTTCAGCCACGCCGTAGTTCTTAGCGGCTTCCTGAGCGGCTTTAACTGTGCCTTCGCTTACTTTTGTCAAAGTAATTTCAAGTTTTTCATCGCTGTTGCCGCTGAGTATTCCGTTTGGTACGACAGCCTGAACGCCTTTATTGCTTACTGTTAAATTTTCGCCGCTGTCCGCTAATTCAAGAACATTCTCAGCCGTAAATTCAGCTTTTCCGCTTTCGTTTACAGATACGTCCGACGATGTTTCGTTGCTGCTGTCATCTTTGTTGGAAGAGCCTCCGCCTGACGGGCTTCCGCCGCCGCCTGACGACGATTTGCTTTTAACATTGAATTCACATGAAGCCGATACGCCGTCGACAGCCGCCGTAACCGTAACGGAACCCGTTGACAAACCTGTCACTGTAGCTGTAAGCCCGTCTTCACTTGCAGTTACAGTTGCGACCTTTTCATCGGAGCTTGTCCAAGTAACGGCTCCTTCCGTATTTTTAACGGAAGCTTTGATTGTCGCTGTATTTGCGCTTATATTATGATAAATAACCGTATCCGACGCCTCAAGCACAATGCTCTTTTCAGGTTCGGGCGTTTCGCTTTTTTTAGTAAGAGTTATTTCCGATACGTCGCTTTTAGCTTCACCTTTTACAGCTACCGCTTTAATTGTCGTTGTTTCCGTTACTGTTATTTCGCTTTCATATTTTGCGCTTTCTTCCGTCGGTTCCGTTCCGTCGTTCGTATAGTAAACAGCCGCTCCTTCTTCCGCTTCTATTTCAACTTTAACCTCTTCTGTAAATTCCGTGTTTCCAGCCACAGCCGCGCCGTTTATCTTAAATATCGGCGCGTCCACTGATTCGCCCGGTTCTTCGCTTTCTTTTGTAAGGGTTATTTCCGATACGTCGCTTTTAGCTTCACCTTTTACAGCTACCGCTTTAATTGTCGTTGTTTCCGTTACTTCTATTTCACTTTCATATTTTGTGCTCTGTTCCGTCGGCTCTGTCCCGTCGCTTGTATAGTAAATTACCGCGTCTTTCTCCGCTTCTATTTCAAGCGTAGCTCCCGTTGCAAATTTCACGTTTCCTGTTACAACTTCGCCTTCTACCTTAAATGTCGGCGCGTCCACTGATTCGCCCGGTTCTTCGCTTTCTTTTGTAAGGGTTATCTCCGATACGTCGCTCTTAATGTCACCTTTTACAGCTATGGCCTTAATTGTCATCGTTTCTGTTATTGTTATTCCGTTTTCATATTTTGTGCTTTCTTCCGTCGGTTCTGTTCCGTCGCTTGTGTAATAAATTACTGTGCCTTCCTCGGCATTTTCAACCTCAATTTTAAGCGTAACTTCCGTTGTAAATTTTACTTCGCCGTCAACAGTTTTTTCGTCAATCTTAAACGTCGGAGCAGTAGTTTTTGTTTCCTCAGCGTTTTCACCGCTAAGCTGAAACATCAGCCTATCCTCTGTTTTGGCTTCCGGCCCATTGTTTTCCCCCGCCGCCATTGCGGCAGACGGTACGGCGCCTACAACCATAGCCGCCGTAACTATAGCTGTAATAAAC
This sequence comes from Anaerotignum faecicola, assembly GCA_024460105.1. Lineage (NCBI taxonomy): Bacteria > Bacillati > Bacillota > Clostridia > Lachnospirales > Anaerotignaceae > Anaerotignum > Anaerotignum faecicola. Next base: position 23,489 of record JANFXS010000008.1, on the reverse strand, counting down.
CTCTTCCACCTTTTTTTCATAAATTTTTACCTCCTATAAACATATTCCTTCCGTTCATTTTATCGCCGAATAAATCCAGACGATATAATTAATTGCCCAGCCATAGATCGCCTCCTTATAACCCCTTCTTCAGCTAAACAACATTATCGTGATTATGTTGTAAAAACGATTCTGTCTTTTTCGGAAAATTCCAAACGGCGCACAGCTATAGGATAAAAACGCACACAAATAAGCCGAAATTAAAAAATCAATCTGTTTTCGGCCTTATTTGCGCGCCGTAAATAAAATTAATTTCCAAATCGCTGTAAAATTTTTAATATATGTTGCAAAATCGATGATATGTATTGTATAATACAGGTTATAAAAATAAGCTTATCTTTTTTGTTACAACATAATCACGATTATGTTATTATAAGCCCCAGCTTTTCAATTTGTTGCGCATGTTTGCGCCCGCTTTCCATAATGTAAATCCTGGTAGTATTTATATTAAAATGCCCAAGAAGATCCGCAAGCTTCACTATATCTTTTTCCATCGAATAATAAGACTTCGCAAATAAATATCTGAAATTGTGCGGGTAAACCTTTTCTCCGCTTACCCCGGCATATCGGCACAGCCCTTTCATTTCCCGCCAAATATTGCTCCTGTTAAGAGGTCTGCCGCTTTTGGAAGTAAATACAGGCCCGGTAATTTTGTTTTCTTCTTTTATATAGTTTTTAAGCAAAGCTCTGAGCTTTTTAGGCAGAAAAACAATCCGCCTTTTTCCCTTGCAGCTGACTTCCGCGCGTCCCTCCTTAACGGCTTCGACAGTAATAAAATTCAGCTCGGAAATCCTTATCCCCGTAGAACATATACTTTGCATCACAAGAGACAAGCGTTTCCTGCCGCTCCTGCACGCCGTCTCCACAAGCTTTCTGTATTCCTCTTTAGTAAGCTCTTTCTTTTCATTCATAAATATTTCTTTCTGCCTTTTAAACGGCTTAATAATAAACTGTTCCCATTCCATAAACCTGAAAAAGCTGTTTGCCGCGGCAATATACGCATTTGCGCTTGAAACGGCATACCTTTGGGAAAGCTGTTGTTTCCATTCCAACAGACTGTTTTTTGAAACCCCTTTCCCTTCCGAATATTCGTAAAGTTTTCCCGCAACCCGTACATACTGCCCTATGGTTGCGCCGCTGCGCTCTGTTATCTTCAAATGCATGTTAAACTGCCGAATATCTTCACGGCTAATAATATAATCCATTTATTCTGCCTCCCGAAAGTTTTATACATATCATTTCATAGTCCCGCCGACTTTATTCTAAAGGATTATTTTATTTAATATGAAATAAGACAAAATAAATTTTTTATTCCGCCGTTTTTGGTTTTGGTTTTACAATGACCAGCGCGTCTTGCAAGAAAAACTTTCCGCGTTTCGGCCCTGCCTGCGCTTGCCGCCGGAACCGCCGCGTATGCGCTTACGCGTCTTGAACATTAAAAAATTTTCTTTGCGAGATCTGAGGGTTTTCAGCAGTATCGTCATAAAAGCAAAGTCGCCGCGAACCCTGAGCCAAGCCGCATTGACGCGGCTATTGCGCCTCTCCCGCCGATTAAAAACGCGTGCGTCCATGTAAGCCGAGATAAAAAATCAAAAAAATATCTTCGGCCTCCGCGCCTTCCAAACCGTTCCGTCCGTCCCGAACCGGTTTATAAAGAAAGCTTTCATGGATAAACATTTCTTTATGGAATCCGTATAAATTCGGACTGTAATTTATAAATGCCCGCCGAAAATCAAACGTATTTGTTTTTCTAAATCAAACGGATGCGCTTTTCGGTAAAGCTCGGAAACAAAAATCTTATGGGAACGCCATGTAAATACGGAAACATAATTTTTCCCGCAAAATATCGGCGGCGTTTTTATTGCAACTGCAATCTTCACGGCTAATATCGGCGGCATTATTATTACAACTGCAACCTTCCCGGCTAATATCGGCGGCTTTTTTATACTCCACACACATTTTATAATATATTCTTTTCCGCCCGCTTCCGTCCTGCACGAAAAACTCCGCAAAGGCATATTTCCGAATAAAACCCCCGCCGCCGATACATATTTCAAGTTTCCCGGCGAAAGATTTAAAATGTCAGGCGCAATATAAAAAACGCCGCCATAAAGACAGCGTTCCTTGCCGTGTCCAAAAACGGACCCGTTTCAATTCTTGCTTAAAAATAAACTATCAAAACAGCTAAAACGCCGCTTAAAGGAGATTCTACCGAATACGGCCGTTTTATACATCCGCTTTCTTTTTAACTTCGGCATTGTTCCCGTTGGTTAAATGGAAAACCTTATTTATTCTTCTGTCTGTGACGGCTTAACGATTTAAATAACCGCGTCCATATTTTCAAAACCGCCTATTTAACGGTTATATCCCTCGGAACCTGAACCTTAAACTTTCTCCCATCGCCTACGCTTGTAACGCCAAAATATGCCGTAAGCGTATATTCCCCCGCCGGCACATATATTTCGGGAATCGAAAAATATTCCTCCCAAAACGCCGCGTCCTCATCGTCAGGGTTCCACATGCCGCCTTTAAGGAGTTCCGCCTTGCGAACCTCGCCTTTTTCCCACAACTCATAAATACCGATTTCGTCCGTAATCCCGCTTATATCGTATATGCCTCCCGCAAGGCCTACGGAAAGGCAAGGATCTCCTCGGCATATATATATGTAGTCTTCAGGTCCGATATACGCCGCCTCGGCATAAGCCGTTATCTCGCTGTCGGCTGTAAACTCCTTCGGGGAATAAATCCGAACCATAAACTCGTCGCTTACAGCTTCAGTATACGCCGCGTATTCCTTAACCTCAAATTCTTCGGAGTTTTCATACCTTAAACGGCTGCGGATATATCCGTCCTCAACTCTTATTGCATATCCGTTTAAAAAAATAACTTTTACAGTTCTTTCCGGGAATTCTTTTCCGCTGTATAAAATGCATCCGTTTCCGTCTTTATATCCGCTATCGTCATACTTAAAAAAATCCCTATCAAAATATGTAAGAACATTTTCCAAGTATTCTTCAACCTTATCCCTGCCGCCGTTTTGAATATCCGTTTTTATAATCGGCATATATATTTTGTCAACGCCGCTTAAATCGTCTATATAACAGCTAAGACTTCCGTCGTTTTCATTATATTCGATTTCCGCGTACTTGCTTCCATATTCCTCTATAAAACTCAGAGGAACCATCAGCTTCCCGTTTATTATCAACGGGGCTTTTTCCAGTCTGTAAACTTCCGAAACCTCGCTTCCGCCTTTACAATCCAATGGATAATCTTTTAAAATTAAGGCCTTGTCGGCTCCAACCGTAATTTTAAGTCTGTCGGCCATATAAGCGGATTTTGTTTCGTCGTTCCAACAAATTATATCATTGTTGAACAATGCCATAAAATCGGCGGCAGGAACCATAACTACGCCTTCCGTTTCCGCCGGCGGAACCGAAAATTCAAAAGGTTTTCCGTTAACCGCGGTTTTGTTTACAGCGCCCTGTGCCGTCACGGCGTATAGTAAGCTTGCCGCTGCGGCCAAAACTAAAAACATTTTCCTCATAACTTCTCCCCCGTTCCAAAACAGATGCGCACTAATCAAAAACTCACTTTTAAGCACAACTGTGCATATGCCCCATATTTTCTCCGTCTGCTTATGAAACCGCCTTTAACTGCCTATTTAACGGTTATGCCCCTAGTCGCGGCGGCTTTAAATTCCCTGCCGTCGCCTGCGTCCGTAATATTAAAGTTTACCGTGAGCGTATATTCCCCCTCCGGCACATATATTTCTGGAACCGAAAAATATTCCTCCCAAAACGCCGCGTCCTCTTTGTCCCAGCCGCCGCCTTTTACAAGATCAAACCTGTAAACCTTGCCTTTTGGCCATGTTTCATAAACCCCTATATTGTCAACTGAACCGCCGATATTGTAAATGCCGCCCTTAAGACTGATTGTAATGCACGGCGCGCTGTGGCATATATATGCCGATCTCTCCGGCCCGATATATTCCGCCTCTGCATATGCGGTTATTTCTTTTCCCACGTCAAAAACTTTATCGGAAAAAAGCCGCACCCTGAATTCACTGTTTGCAATCTCCGTATACTCTTCGTATTCCTTAACCTCGAAACCTTCCGTTCCTCTTTGGCTCACGGCATAATTATAATTATCCTTAACATTTATTGCATAATTGGCTAAAAAAGTAACGGTCACAGTCCTTTGCGGGAACCTTTTCCCTCTGTAAACGATATTGCCGTCTCCGTCCTTGTACCCGCTTTTATCGGCTTCAAAAAGTCCGGCGTCAAAATATTTCAAATATTTTTTCAGGCTTTCTTCCAAGTCCCCCATATCTCCATTTTGAGAGTCCGCCTTTAAAACCGGAAAATATCGGCCGTCTATTTTGGTCATATAACACCTTATATACCCGCTTTCCGCATCGTATGCAAATTCTGCGGCGCCCTGTGCATATTCTTCAAGGAAACTCACGGGAACCATCATTTTCCCGTTTATTATGACCGGGAGCTTTTCAAGTTTATATACCTTTAAATATTCCTCGTTTTCTCCTGGAGTCCAGCCGTATTTTTTTATAACGGCGGCCTCTTCCGTTCCCGCGGTAACTTTTAGCCCGTCGTCCATGTATGCCGATTTAGTTTCACCGTCCCAATATGCCATATTGGTATTAAAAACATGCATAAAATCCATAAGCGGAACCATTACTGCGCCTCCCGTTTCATAAGGCGTAGCGGAAAGTTCTATTTCCTGTCCGTTAACCTCCGCTTTCGGCACGGCCCCCTGTACCGTTGCGGCAGACATTAATCCCACTGTAACGGCCACGGCCAAAAATATTTTCCTCATATAACATCCATCCTCCCTTCACAAAAATACTCGTATATTAAAGCGGCGGCGGCATAAGCCGCATAGTTAATTCAAGCATAACCCATTACTCTTCAAATTTCAACTTTTTGTTCATGCCCTCATATATTTTCTTTATATTTTATGGCTTTTAGTGCCTTGCCGCCTAGCTTTGGGGCCGCGAATTGTATCCACACATTCCCGCATAAAGCGGCGTGCCCTTTCCGTATTTTAAGCCGCGGCTTAAACATCCGCATATACATTGCTCGCCAACCGCTTTTGGCGGCGACCTTAATATGAAGTATACTTCACTTTTTTCTTGACATACAAATCCAACGGTGATAACATGAAGTAAACTTCATACTGTTTGGAAAGAGGGAATATATGAAAACCAAAGTCAGAGAACTGCGTTTGGCAATGAAAATGACACAGCATCAACTTGCCGACCTTGCGCATGTTTCTTCGCGTACAATTATATCAATCGAAAAAGGCCAGTACAGCCCGTCGCTTATGCTTGCATACAGGATAGCCCTGCTGTTCGGCGTGTCCGTTGAAGAGCTTTGCTGCCTTAAAGAAAATAAAGAACTGGAGGACAGAGAATATGAAAATTTATAACAGAAAGACGTTTTATTTCGGATTTTCCTGCATATTATTATCCCTGCTTAATTTAATAACTTCTTTTTTTACGGGAATTGAATTTAAAACCGTTATACTCGCCCTGCTTCTGATGTTTTTCGGATTGGGATCTTTGCGTCGCTGTTTTTCGTCAAAACTGTCGTTTGAAGATAAACTTGACGAACTCGACGAACGAAACCGCCTTATTGACATGAAATCCAAAAGCAAATCGTTTACGCTCACACAGGCAATATCATTTATATTGATGCTTGCGATGCTGATAATGGGGAAATTATCGGGTTATGAAGGTTTTATAGGCATAGCCGTGGGTCTTGCGTTTGCATTTACAATTTCCATGTTCGCCGAAATTGCGGCGTATTTTTATTATGAAAGCAAAAACTGAACAACAGGCCGTGTGTAAAATATGTATTCAGAGCGCAAAACATTATATAAGCTTTAAAGCTCTGTCAAAGGCCTTTTGCCTGTAACTCCGCTCTGCAAAGGCTGAAAATGCACCCGTAAAGCCGCCGCCTTTTCATCATGGCGGCAGTATGGCCTGTACGCATGATTAAAAATATAAAAGGAGGTAAATTTTATGATATTGTACTTTTCAGGCACAGGAAACAGCGAATATACGGCGAAACGTATTGCCAAAGCTAACGGCGGAAAAGCCGTCGATCTTTTTGATAAAATCCGAAACAACGACTTTTCCGAAATACATTCCGACGACCCGTGGGTTATAGTAACGCCCACTTACGCCTGGAGGATACCCCGTATTGTGCACAGATGGCTTGAAAATACGCCCCTTACGGGAAATAATGAAATATACTTTGTAATGACGTGCGGCGAAAATATCGGAGCCGCCGAAAAATACCTTAAAACTCTGTGCCGCAAAAAATGCCTTAAATTTATGGGATGCGCCGCCGTTATAATGCCGGAAAACTATATTGCGCTTTTTTCTACGCCTACGAAAAGCGAATCGCTTAAAATCATAGAAAAATCGGAAAAGGCAATCGGCAACGCCGCTAAATTTATAAAACGCGGCAAAACTTTTCCACGCCCGCATATAACGCTTAAAGACAATATAGAAAGCGGTGTTGTCAATATGCTTTTCTATCCCGCCTTTGTGCATGCAAAAAAGTTTTATGCAAAGGAAAATTGTATTTCATGCGGCAAATGCGTTTCCGTTTGTCCTCTTTTCAACATAAGCCTTAAAAACGGCCGTCCTTCCTGGGGCAATAACTGCACTCATTGTATGGCGTGTATATGCCGCTGTCCCGTTTCCGCCATTGAATACGGAAGACACAGCAAATCCCTGCCGAGATATGTATGCCCCAAAAATATTTAATCCTTTCCCAACGGCATAAGCTTAAGGAATCAATATGGCCAAGCATAAAATACAAAAACAGGCGTACGGTTATCTTAAAATCCGTCCGTACGCACAAAAAAAGGCGTATTCCCATATATATTCGGAATACGCCTTTAGATCTATATGCGCCGCCGCAAAATCCGGGACGTTTTGTACATAAACATTCTTCCGTTAACAAATATCGGCGGCGGCCTTTTTTAACCTGATACCGCTTTTGCCTAAGTTTGATTTTAAATTTCTTTTTCGCTTCACCGGAAATTCTGCCGAACATCATATGTAAAAGCGGCGCGGCAATATGCGTAAGGAATGTAATAGCCGCAAAGCCGCCGGCAATTATAAGGCTCATGCTCCCCAATATTTCGCTTTTGGAGCCTGTTGAAAAAATCATAACTGTACTAGTATTGTCGTAATCGCCGTCATAAGTATATGCCTTGTCGGATAAAACGCCAAAACACCTCCGTCATTTCCATTTCGGTTATAAACACAACATCCGGTATGGTAATTATAAGCATATCCGCTATAACGGCAGGGCTGTCGCACATATATTTTCGCGCTCATCCCTGTTTCGTCAAGCTGTTTAACCGCACTTTCGAGGGATAGCCGCAACTTGATAACGTTTGCGGCAGATTGGCTTGCCAAGGCCGTCGGCCTGTTCTTAGACGCCGGCAGCGATTTTTTGTTTCTTCAAGCATGAACCCTTTGTTCCGTTCCGATTCATTCAGCGTTGCCTAAAGCGGCGGTTATTCGGCCTTGAAAACCGCCATAACTTAAAAACGGTATACAGCCTTTCAAGTCAGTCATTTTCTCCGGCTCCTTCTTTGGAAAGAAGCTTTTTATAAGACATGTCCATTCCGGCGGCTCCAAGCGGCGCCGTTATCAATATCGCCAAAACTGCAACCGAAAGCACAATCTTTCCACATGGCAGGCCCATTGCAAGCGGTACGGAACCTATAGCCGCCTGTACCGTAGCTTTGGGCAAATATGCCGTTATGCAAAAAACGCGCTCCCTGAAATTAAGGTTCGTACCGGCCAGACATATGCACACTCCCGCGGCACGGAATAAAAGCGCCGTAAAAATCATGATTACGGCGGGGATTCCCGCGGACAAAGTGTACCGTATGTCAACCGCCGCCCCTACAAGCACAAACAGAAGTATTTCGGCGGCAATCCACAGCTTGCCGAATTTTTCGGAAAGCCGCCGCGATACGGACGGCGCGCATTTGATTTTCAGCATGCATGCCGAAGAAACAACAGCCAATAACCCCGATACGGGTATAGTTCCTTTAAGCCATGTTTCAGCCGCCATGAGCAGGAATGACACCCCAAGCACAATTATTGTTTTCGTACTGTTTCGTATATAATTTTTGCCGGCATATGCCGTTTCAAAGAACGTCCCGAGCATGTATCCGGCGGCCGCCCCTAATGCCGCGCCCAGCAAAACGGAAACGGGTATGTTTATAAAATCCATAATGCCGGCCCGGCCTCCCTGCGCCATGGCCGTGAATGTCGAAAACAGGACTATCACAAATATATCGTCACATGACGCGCCGGCCAGAATCATCTGCGGTATGCTTTTGTCAACACCGTATCCCTCATCCATAAGCCTAACCATACGAGGTATAACGACGGCAGGCGAAACGGCCCCCAGAACAGCTCCCATAACGGCGGCTTCAATCCTCGTAACGCCAAGCAAATAAGGCGCAAATATAAAAAACGCCAGTATTTCAAAACTCGCCGGCAAAAACGACATTAAAACCGCCGGCCTGCCAACCCTTTTCAAATCCGAAACATTAAGGGTAAGCCCAGCTTTTATGAGTATAATAATCAGCGCCATCTGCCTAAGCTCGGAAGATATTGAAAGTATCGAACCGTCAAGCAGATTAAGAACGTAAGGCCCCAGTATCGTTCCTACGGCAAGCATGCCTATAATCCGAGGCAGTTTCACCTTTTGGCACAAAGCGGCCGCCGCAAGCCCCGCAAGAAAAATAAATGCGAGCGATGTAAGCATTTTAAATCCTTCCTTTACAATTTATTTTATTCCGTATCCGGATATTATTTTACGCCGTATCCCGATAACGGAATTACAGCCCATTCCTCTTTATAATACCAATTTGCACCGGTTCATCAGAAGTTTTTAGATACGAGCGGTATTCCCTGCCACGCTCTGTACAGACTCTTGAATTTTAAAAGACGGCCGCATAATTTTAAAATCTTTTTTACGGAATTTATTTTTCATTTCTCCCGTCCGCATGCCTGAATGGCAAACCCGGCGGGAAACGCAAAAATATGTTTTGTCCAGGCATATTTTTAAGACTGTTTTCCTAGTTTCCCCCTCTCCCATTTGCCCGTCTGTTTCAAGCCCCTCATGGTAAAAATATTTAACAGTCCGTATCAGCCCGTTTTTGCCGCAAACCGCCGTAACAGCCCCGCAGTTAAAAACTATTTTCGGTTTTTAACCTAAAAAAAGCCGACGATCCCTACGGTAAATCCGTAGAAGTCATCAGCTTATCAAAAGCGGTTTTGGCTACCCAAGGGAGAACTTCATTCCCGTTTGTATATTATATACTATTTCAAATTATTTGTAAATCCGATATTTTTAAGATAAAAAAGGCTTCAAAAATTCAGGCAGTTGAAATTCTTTTCTGAATTATGTATTTTTAATCGGCTTAATAAAACAATCCCTTTTTAAATCCCTAAAAACAAATTATACGTTTTTATTTCGGTTTCCGTAAACGCCGTCATTTTATCGGCCAAGTAAAGATATGGCCGCTCTGAAAAGCCTTTTGTACGCCTCAGTGCAGACAGTAAACAAAACCGTCCCAAAAATACACAAAAAATAACACGGCTTTAAACCATTTTAAAACCATAGGAATTCCCCCAACGAAAAAACCCTTCAAACTTCGCCGTTTGAAGGGGCTCTATGCAAAAAATTCAATATTCGGCTTCAAGTTCGCCTTCTCCGTTAAACGCCAAGTCGAAAGGCTCTCCGGATATAATTTCAATGCGGCCGCTTTTTTCCGCTTCTTCCGCCATTGCTTCGGAAATTAAGATATTTTCGATTTCCAGCGAGTTCTTAATAATTATGATCCTCGGATTGTCATAGTCGATATTAAGGGCGCTTGCAACGCAGGCTTTCATAACTTCCTCTTCGCTGTCGACAATAATAGGTATCCTAAACGCCATTGGATCATAGCTTGTAATAAAGTTCGGATATGTATCGTCAAAGCTTAACTGTTCAAAAAATTTCCTTGTGGCAAGATCCGCCCTGCCCATTCCGGTTGCGTTTCCGTGGGACTCCGCGCTCAAACCGAATATGCCTATCCGCTGTGCGTCGATGCCCATTTTGAGTTTTGTGTTCACGCACCTTCCGACAACATTCGGGTCCATTCCCGCTCCCGTAAAATTTTTGCCGATTTCTTCAACAATAAGCACATCACAGCTGTCAAACCATATGCGGCCCATGGATTTTTTTGCTTTTTGAAGTATTTCGGGCTCCTTCAACGGTATCTCTTCCCCAGGCATCACAAAAACGCCGTTTGTTTTGTCAAAGGCATTTTCTAAAAGGGCCACTCCCATAACGACATTTGCATGTTTTATAACTTCCCTGCCGTTAAGGCCTATGCGTTCCGACATGTTGTCGTCGCCGCCGGCATGGCATATATGCGCGCCGTACTGCTTGCCGAGGCCGATTGTGAGCATTTTCATAAGCCCGCTTTCATAAGGCCCCTGAAAACTTGTATGCGCCTTCACCCTGTTTAAAACTATAATGCCGTCGGCTTCAAAGGCGTTTTTATCAATACATACGTCAAAGCCTTCCATACCTTCGCGGCCTTCCGCACGGCTTATTTTCACGGTTTCCATGGACGAAAGCACAGGACATCCTATACTTTCGGCCGTAATACCCAAATTTTTAAGTATTTCAACCTGTCCTTCGGCCGTAGCGCCGCCGTGGCTTCCCATGGCCGGTATCAAAAAAGGCTCGGCCCCCATGGATTTAACATAATCCGCAAGGGCTTTTGTAACAAAGGCCATATTTGAAACGCCCCTGCTGCCGCATGTAATGCATATTCTCTGCCCCGGTTTGATCCTGCCTTTTATTCCTTCTTTTTCAAAACCTTTTTTCAGTTCTTCCGATATTTCGGCCGGCGTCATTTCGGTCTTGTCAAAAACCTGACGCGCCTTTACAAATTTCGGCAGTTTTATATGCCCGATAAGGTTTGTAATTCCGGACACTCAAAAACCTCCTTTCGCACGGCGGCATATTAAACCGTTTCCGCCGCCCCTTCGGGAAACAATGCCAGCACGGCTTCCGCCATATCCCTGCTTATGCCGTCCAGATCCTTATTCTCCGCATACGCCTTCAAAAACGCCGCAAAAGCGGCTTTCGCCTCCACAAAAGGCCCGGGCACATTTATAACGTATGTGCCGCCTTTCTTTCCGCAGAAAAGCTTTGTCCACATATGGCCGTTTTTTCCGTAAATCTCATGCGAAGAATATTCATCCAAATACTTTTGGAGTGCGGAATGTGTAAAATCCTTCCCCAACGTCGGGCTGAACCTGTGTCCGCCGCCGCTTCCGCCGATAAGGGCTATTAAATCCGGTTTTTTATCCGCCGTTTCGGATATTTTGTCAAGTATTGCATTTTCGTTGTCTATAATAGGGGCCAGTCTTGTTATTTCGGTTTCAGGGTATGCGGCCACAGCCTGCCTTATCATTTCCGGCGCGTCCAAGTCAAGCACGACTCCGTTTTTTATCTCGTCGCCTGTAGGCAGTATATATATTTTGTTCATCAATACTCAATCCACCTTTCCATGGCGCAGCTTGATTTCGGCTCGTCAGGTATGGAGTTATAATCCACGTTTACAATTTTGTCGCTGCACGCCATTTTCGCAAGGTCGGTAACGGTTATGCCTTCGGCAAGGGCTATGCTTTCCATAAGCCCTTTTTCGTCGCGGCGTATCTTTTCAGGCTCTACGCCGTATACGTCCATTTCTATGCCTTCGCCCGTAACGCCTATAACGCGCACAAAAGTTTTTAATTTTTCCGTCAGTATGTCTTCAAGCATTTTAGTGTTGAGCCCTTTAACCTCAAGGCCCGATATTTTTAAAACAAGCTTGTCGGCATGAGCAATAATATATTCGCGTCCCATTTGTTCGCCCCCTTATGCCATTTTAAACCGTCGGCGGCCGCAGGGATGCGCTCCCCATTTCAGCCGCGGCGGTTTAAAAATTGATTTTTGCCTTATGATTTTTCGCTTAATCGTATAAACCCCTTAAATCAAACAGCCTGAACCCATGCGCCTTTAATACCGCAAAACATATGCGAAAACGCCTCCGCTCTCTCCATGCGCCGCGTCTTTCCTTTACTTCCGCAGAGTTTTGCGCCGTTATTTGTGAATCTAAGGCGCGGCGGTTTAAATTTCGGCAAAACGGATTTCCGTTATGTCTTTAACCATAAACTTCTTGCCGTCGGAAATACCGGGCACAATCTCGTCTGCCCTTGCGATAATTTCTTCCCTTGAAAGGGGCTCGCTCTTTTCTTCAAGCCAGCTGCGCTTAATGCCTACGCTTTCAAGTTCAACCCACGCGCGTTCTTCAATGTTTTCAAAAGCGATTTCACTGCCGAAAGCCTTTGCAATGCTCAAAACTGCAGGCGAGCATCCAATGTCACGTCCCGGCACAAGGCCTATTTCAAGGGCGCGCAGAGTATATTCCGCCAAAACGGCTTTCGTGCCGGCAATAGCCGGATAATCGCTTTTAACCGTTTTTGCATATACTCCGGAATTGTGGGCCGTTTTTCCGGCACCGTAGGAACGGTTGAAAATACGCCCGTAAGTTTCAAAAACAACCATGCCTATGCCGACGGATACTTCAGGGCCGGAAAGGCCGATTAAAACTTCCCCGTCTTTCATAATTTCAAGGGCGCCGTATGCGGGTATGAGTATTTCCGTCATATCGACAACGTCCATAACCTCCGAGCCCGTGTTGTTGTTGGCGATTTTTCCTGTGATTGTCTGCGTTTCGTTATGAGGCACGCGCGGCCATCTGTCCTCAAAGTTAGGCCCCCTGTAAAGGCGTTTGCCCCTGTAGGCGTCTATAGCGTCCCACTGCTTCATATGAGGTTCTTCTTCCAAAAGCTTTTCGGAATACGGCTGTTCCGAAACCTGAAGGAAACCGAAATCCCTGTTTACCATTCCGTAATCGATCGACGCAAACGCCACAACCGCAAAATCCACAACAATGCCGTCGCTCGTAACGGTAATCGAATCCATGTCTATAATGTCTATTGCCGCCGGTTCCTTAAATCCCCTTGCAATAGCTTCGCAAGCTTCGCGGTATGTAATACCCGCCGCCATAACGTCCTCTTTGTCAACAAATATTAAGTTTATAGGCACCCTGCCTTCGGCCGCGCCCTTCGGCACGAGCTTATATTTCAATTTATTCATCAGAAATTCCCTCCCGTTATTAATAAGCCTGTTTTATGCAGTCCTCGCCTGACGTCAGTCGTAAGCGACCCTGCGGTCGTCCACAACTTCGCTGTCATGATAGTAACATTCCGGCGCTGGGGTAGTGATGAACATGCTTTCAAGTATTGTTTTTTTGCTTGTGCCGTCTTTCTGCACTCCCTTAATAACCACGGTGTGTATTGTTTCCGGTATCTGGGGAAGAACCGTAACTTCAACCTTAGCGACGTTCGGATCCTGTGTAATTTCAAGAATTTCTTCTTCAATGCGTCCCACCCTGAGCGACGCAAGCTTTGCGCTTTCCATGTTTTCAAGCCCGACAAGTTCAACTTCCGTTTCGCTCCTGAGCTTTTTGCCGGCTTCAATTACTTTCTTTTTGAAGTCCGGAAGCTTTGTATGCATAAATTTCATAATTAAAACCCCCATTCATATTCTTTATTAAAACCGCCCCTTTCCGGGGCGGCAGACTAATTTCCGCAATCAGGCTTCTTCATCGGCAAAGAAAGATTTGTCCATTTCCGTAGGCCCTTTGTAAGTAGCTTTTGAAACGAAGTATAAAAGCAGTACGGAAACAGGGATTGCAAATATCGCGCTGGCGATACCGTTAATAGGCTTGCCGGAAAATTCGTTCACTAAAGTAATAACGGTTCCGGAAACAATCGAAGCCACAGCCCCCTGTTTTGTCACTCCCTTCCACAGCAAAGCCGCGAAAAGCGCCGGCGTAATAGCCGAGGAATACAGCGCGTAAACATAGTTCTGTATTGCAAGCACGTTCGGGAAGAAACGGCACATTACAAAAGCTATCACGGCAAAAATAACAAGGCACGCGCGTATATACCATACTTTCCTTTTTTCAGTTGCGTTTTTGTCAACAAACACAAGCCATAAGTCCATAACGCCGCTTGTTGTTGCCGAAAGAAGATAAGAATTTGCCGTTGTAAGTATTAAAGCCGCGCCGCACGCTACCATAAGCATTCCAACGATAGGAGAAACTGCCGAAGCATATGTGAAGAAAAGCAGGCTTGATTCCAAATCCGGGTAATATACCCTTAAAACCCAGCCCAATGTTGATGAGCAAATCATAACTGCAAGTATAATTCCGACAAAGATAAATATTGCTTTTTTGAGTGTTTTATCGTTTTTACCCGACGAAAGCCTTTGGATAAAGTTCTGATCGCCGATTATATTCATTGTTCCGCCGAACGTGAGGGCAAGCCATGCCAAAGCTGGCATATTTCCCAACGGGAAACTTGCCGTGCCTTCCGCAGCCCTTTCAACCACGCCTTCAAACCCGTTCAAAGCCCCAACTGAAACCGTAAGCGCAATCACCATTGCGAACACAACGAATATAGCGCTTATACAGTCCGTTACGGCAACGCTTCGCATACCGCCCATCATAGCGATGCTCGTTATGATTATAACGCCCACAACCATTGCAACGTCTATGTTCATGCCCGTGCAGACATAAATCGCATTGCCGAAAGCCTTAAACTGGTACGACGCCGTTCCCACATACGCAAGCACAATTACAACCGCGCTGAAATATTTTGCAAACTTGCCGTACCTGTCTTCAAAAATACTGCCTACGGTCATAGCGCCGCGCCGGTTAACTTTCTTTGCAATAACATATAACAAAAGCGGAGCCAGACAGGAAAAAAGAGTATATCCCAAAGCCGGGAACACACCGTAATCCGCGCCTACCGCGAGGCTTCCTCCGGTAATCGTGCCGCCGCCTACCCATGTGGCCGCCATTGTGCCGCCGAGGACTATCGGGCCAAGCTGTCCGCCCGCAAGAACCATATCTTTTGTATCCTTGGCCGGATTCCTTTTGCTTGCGACAGCTCCTACGCAGATAACAACACCTATATATACGACAACAGCTCCCAATAACATCCAGTTAATATTCATTTTAAGCCCCCTCTCAACCTCGGCGGGCGGTTCTCCCTTTTCCGCCCGCCGCCCTGCATGAAAACAGCAAACCCTTTATTCGTTTTCCGCGTCTACAGCCGCCATTCCTTTTAATATGTAAGCCAGTGTTTTGAGGTCGCCGCAGAGTATATCCTCTTTATCGTCCACAGGACGGATAATTCCCTGCCTGTTTACCCATATAGTCCTGTAACCGAGCTTATTCCCCGGCACAACGTCGTATTTAAAGCCGAAGCCTGCATGCATCATTTCGTCAACTGTAAGGCCGAGGCGTTTCCTTGAAAGGTCGAACCCATCTGTATGAGGCTTATAGCATCCCGCCATTTCAGCCGTTACAATGTCGTCAACCTCAATGCCGGCGTTTTTCAGACAAGCGTCGATAATATCGTTGTCTGTGTTTGTAAGAGCGACAAATTTTGTAAGCTTCCTTATTTCCTTTATAGCTTCAACGGAGTCTGGGAAAGCTTTCCATGTTGACATTGAGTTTGCAAAAGCCGTGCAGTCCTCTTCCGTAAATTTGAAGCCGAATTCCTCGCATGTCATAGCCATTGTATCGTAAAGGACTTTGCGGTAAGGCTTGTATTCCTGTATGTAATCAAACTGGATTTCCTCCCACCTTTGCTGAACAGTTTTCGGATCAACGCCGGTTATGCCGTATTTCGCCATTAAGTTTTTAAAAAACTCCTGAATTTCGCCTTCCCAGTCGATAACAGTTCCAAAAATGTCAAACGTAATTGCCTTAGGCACCAATTTATTCATATAAATGCTCCTCCCTTGCTTTTCCGGTTATGATAAAATTAAAATACCGCCGTAAGCGTTATAAATTCAGTTCTCCGCTTACATCTGTGATGTTAAAAGGTTATATATTGTTACTGCCGATTTTAAATTATAAAATCCTGTTCTCAGTTCCGCGCGCACCGAACTCTTAATTAAAATTATATTTATTTTTATCCAACTGTAAAACGCCACTTTACAATTAAAAGTATGTCAAACTTTCATGTATTGTATATTATTGCCAAATAATCTTTGTTATAATAAGCATCCTAACGTTTATATTGGCATTACTGCACATAAAATGCAATCAAAAAAAATATAATACATATATTTTTTACAATAAAAAACGCGGCTCCCGAAAATGCCGCGCTTGTTTTCGGGAGCCGCGCCCAACGCCGTATATTATAAAACCGTTTTTAAATTGAAACAATCCGATATTAATGCTTCAAGTTATATTCTTCCAAATATGTAATCGCTTCCATAAGCTTTTCCCTTGTGACTTCATACGGTACGTTGTGTATATCCTCAACGTCCAAACATTTGTCTATAACGGGAGTAAGTTCTTCCATTTTAACGTCAATATCGGCAAGCTTTGTAGGCAGACCTATTGATTTATAGAACGGATAAAGTTCGTCAAGGCGTTCAAGCTGGTTGTCATAAATAAGCAGCACGAGCACGCCGTATGAAACTACTTCCCCGTGAAGGTGATCCTTCTCAATCTGCGGCAGGACAGTCATACCGTAGAATATAGAATGGGCTATATTCGAATTAAGGGATGAATTTATAAATCCCGAAACAAGCCCCGTCGTTACAATATTGCACAGGCAGATCTGCTCAAGATCGTAGCTTGAAACATTGTTCTTACAGTCGTCCAAAGCTTTTTTGCTGTATTTTACAAGCGGTTTGTAGCACATGGAACCCATCTCGATTCCGAGCGCTTCTCCATGGGAAAGCTCCTTTCCGCGCCCGGCCAAAGACGTTTCAAAATGTTTTGCCATAGTGTCGCCGATACCGGTCCATAAATAAACCTCCGGAGCTTCGGCGATAATCTTTGTATTTATAAATATATGTACGGCCGGCCTGCCTGTTTCAACCGTTTCGCGCATAACGCCGCTCGGATAGTACATTATCGCCTCGGACGACGCCGCCGCGCATGTCCCGGCAATAGTTGGGAACGTAAAGACAGGCTTTTTTGAAACATATGCCGAATATTTGCATGTGTCAAGCGCTTTGCCGCCTCCGAAAGCGAAAATCATATCGGCCTGTGCAAATTTGTCAAGCGCCATTATATTTTCCGCATTTTCAAAGGACGCTTCTCCGCCGTACCATACGAAATCAAGTATTTCAATGCCGCTTCCGTTCAAAGCTTTTTCAAGTTCGCCTTTCGCCGCCGCCAAAGCCCTCTTGCCGCCTATAGCAATAGCTTTTGTACCGTACTTGCCGCATACTGCGGCTACGTCTTTATATGCCTCCGGCCCCACCGTATAATCCGGCAGGAACTGCTGTGAAAATCCATCTGATTTGTTTTTCATGCCACAATCCCCTTTCTTAGGTCCTCTTCGCAAAATACTCCCTCTTGAACTTATTTATAAACCATATTATAATTGTTATAGTCCGGCAGTAAAATCGCCGTTTTATAATGCCTGTCATGCCAAATTGTCATTCATTTTGTTTTTCGGGGGAGGTGCAGTGGTACGGAATCGTCTTTTTTAAAAGTTCTTATTGAAATTGCCAAATGCGGCAACATCACAAAAGCCGCCGCAAAGCTCGGATATACCCAAAGCGGGCTCAGCCATACTCTCAACCGCGTTGAGGACGAATTGGGCTTTAAGCTTTTCATGCGTTCCAAAAAAGGCGTAACCCTGACAAGCGAGGGCGCCGCAATACTTCCCATTGCGAAACAGATAGAAAGCGGCATGGAAAAGCTGCGTGAAACAATTACAAGCATACAGGGCCTGGAACACGG
Source organism: Anaerotignum faecicola (assembly GCA_024460105.1). Taxonomy (NCBI): domain Bacteria; kingdom Bacillati; phylum Bacillota; class Clostridia; order Lachnospirales; family Anaerotignaceae; genus Anaerotignum; species Anaerotignum faecicola. The sequence goes on along the minus strand of JANFXS010000008.1, from coordinate 5,507 downwards.
CAAAATAACGGTTGGCACGTTTACAAGCATTTCGACAAATATCCTTCCCCCTGTGTTAATGGCCTTCGGAAAGGACTACCCGGGCATTAAAATAGAACTGCTTGAAGGCTCCGTAACGGAAATACAGAACTGGATTATGGATCATACCGTTGACATAGGCCTTACAAGCCTTCAGGAAAATGAAGAGTTTGAACATAAAATCTGGTTTGAAGATCCGCTTTTGGCTGTTCTGCCGACGGATTTCGAAACTGAAAACGAAAATTATTTCGACATAAAACTGTTTGAAAAATATCCTTTTATAATGCCTGCAAATGAAAAAGGCTGTGATTACGATATTGAAAAATTTTTAGAATCGAACAACATAAAAATTAACGTCAAACTTTCATCCACAAGCACAATGGCAATCATAAAAATGGTTGCGCGCGGTCTTGGCGTCACTATACTGCCGCGTTTAATCACGCTGGGGCATACAAACGGCGTTAAAACGCTTCCTCTGCGCCCATACTGCTGCAGGAACCTGGGAATGGGATATATATCGCTTAAAAGCGCGTCGCCTGCAACTAAGAAGTTCATTGAATATGTTCAGCTAATTATCGACGAACGCAGAGGCAAAGAGCAAAACTACTTTTCATAGCCTTGCACATGTTTCTTCTGCGAAGCCGAAACGTTATAAACGCCTGTAACATATAGGCGACGGTTTGTGAAAGTTTTATATGCGTCCGCCGCTTTTGTTTACAGCGTCACGCACGCTTTACAATGAAAATTTTCCGCATTTTGCCGCGGCATGCTTTTTCCGCATGGTCCGATACGTCTTAAACGGCAAAAATTTCTTCCTTATAAAGCCGGGGAACTTTAACCGGCAGATGCGGCCTAAAAGCAAGGCAAAGTCAGGCACGCCGCCTTATCCAAGCGGCTTTAATGAGGCTGTTGCGCCTCTTATGCCGGTTAAAACCGTGAAACCGTAAAATTTATAACAATAAAAAAACACGCCAAATAAAGGCGTGTTTTTCGTTTCCGTTCTTTTAACCTGATAAGCGGACGCCATGCATATCTTTCACTGAACCCCATGCCGCCTTAAAAAAATACTTTAAATACCGCTTTATATAAAACAAGGCCTTGCGGGGTTTTCCTGCCGTAACGTCCTGTCCGGCGATCATGCAATATTCAGATATTTATTAACCTTCAATATCGTCGGCATCTAAATCACATTTGTATGTAAGAAGGAATACCCCGCCGTATTCGTCTTTGCATGACGTTTTTACTAGCAGGTACGGTTTTAAGTTTTCGTCTAATTTTTTTAGAACTTCCTGCCATTCCATTACGGCGTCATCGGGCACCTCTTTCGCCGCCTCTTTTTTCGCTTTTTCTATTTCTTCTTCAAAACCGTACTCCGTGAACTTCAACGGCGCTGTATTAAATTTTTCCATATCCTCTTTTTCAAAAGATACAACATATTCTATGGAATCATCTTCTACAAATACCGTTATGCCAAACGGCGTATCAAATCCATTTATTTTAAGGCCGTATAAAATCGTATAATAATCCTTTTTGTCAACCGAATTATTTATTAATTCTACCTCAAACTTATCGGGAGCAAATCCTTCCACATGCTCTGCCAAATACTCCGTAAGTTCATCCAAATCGCCCTTTGCACAGTCAATATTAAGCTTTTTGTCAACTTTAATAAAGCCGTATTCCCCCTTAATTCCATTGCTTTCATCTTCATAATTTTCCTTCGATTCAACAGCTTTTTCTTCGTCAGCAAAATTGCCGGCATCTAAATCACATTTGTATGTCAGAAGAAATACCCCGCCGTATTCGTCTTTACATGACGTTTCTATATATAGGTACGGTTTTAAGTTTTCGTCTAATTTTTTTGTAACTTCCTGTCCTTCCATTACGGCGTCATCGGGCACCGCTTTCGCCGCCTCTTTTTTCGCTTTTTCTATTTCTTCTTCAAAACCGTACTCCGTGAACTTCAACGGCGTTGATTTCAGTTTTTCTATATCTTTTTCATCAAAAAATACACGGTAACTTATTTCTTTATCGTCTTCCACAGAAACAGATATCGAATAAGGCGTTTCGAAACCGTTTATTATAAGTTGATATAAAATATTATAAAGATTTGCTCCGTCTGCATAGTTATTAATTAATGTAATCTCAAATTTTTCGGGGTCAAATCCTTCTATATTATTTGCAAAATATTCCGTAAGTTCATCTACGTCGCCGTTTGCACAATTAATATCAAGCTCTTCATCAACCCACATAAAACCGTATTCTTCCATTATTTTTCTCAGTTTTTCTTCATAACTTTCTTGAGAGCCTTCATTTGATGATCCATAAATGCTTTCCTGCTTTTCTTCTCCATATTTAATTTTATTATCATTTCCCGATTTATTTTTACTTCTCAATGCCGCCGTTATAGCCCTCTCCTCTTCCTCCGAAGGAAGTCCCAACTCCTCGTCCGAAACCGCATGCCAGCCCTCCGGAATATCGGCTCCAAAAACTGCAACGGAGCTTCCTGCACATAAAGCGGCGGCAACAAGCAAAGATATAAATTTTTTCATAAAACGCCCTCCTTTTTCTCCTAAAAATAAAATCACATCATTTTCCATCATAACGTCCATATACAGCGTTTGAATTATAATCGTTACTGCATATACCGCAATTAAAAATCATCGCCTCCCCGCCGAATACAACCTTATAAACAACAACCGTATTTACACCCCCTATTTAAAACATATCGGCGGCCGCCAATTTATTTTTCAGGGATTTAAAACAATTTTAGATAATAAAGATACGCATAAATATAACATGTTAAAACATTTTTATATAATTTTATATTAAAAAGAAACTTAATGATTGTATCTGCTTTTTATATCAAAATATACGTTAATGCCTAAACCGCAACAGAATTTTAACTTGCCATATTTTTTACAACCATTTTAAGCCACAATTGATGAACTTTTTATCCAAACCATTAATCGTCTATTTTTAATATAAATTTAATATACCATTTGCAGTTTAATCATATTCCTTTTATATTTATTTGTCAATATGTTACTAACAAATATATTTATTTCAATTAGTGGTATTAAAATATTATATATTCAAGTGTGCAATTATTTAGCTAACACGATATGCAACATAACGCCGCTAAATCACTCATTAAACTATGTCCTGCATAAAATGTGTTTTTAATTTTTGTTCCGTCAATATGGCAAACTGCCGCCGTGCCATATCCATTCCTGAATCTCCTGCCGAAAATTTGTAAGCAAATTACAAAACTATTCTTTTAGTTTTATCCGCATCTTAAACATAAACCACATCTTTCATTCAGAAGCAATATATGATGGGAAGTTTATTTTATAGCTTTAATTTATAAAGGCACACATGCCCTCAAATGAAAAATATTCCGCACTTCTGTGCTGCATACGCTCTCCATAGGTCCGCCGCCTTACTCTTACGCCGCTAACGCCCGCTAAAACCGTATGTGCTTTTCCAAAGTTAATAAAAAGGGCAACCAAACGCCCCCATCTAATTGATATACTTCCTTTAATACATAAACGACTTTTAAAGGAGGAATATAATTGATTAACGCAAGAAAAAACGACGACGTCTTAAATCCCGTGCATTATGAGTTTGCCAAAAGCCGTGAATATGTACGTTGGGAAAGCGAAGCAAAGAAAAATACATGTTATAACTGCAAAGCCCGTAATTTCAGAATATATTATATTCAGGAAATATCAGAATACTGGCCCGCGCATCAAAACTGCCGATACACTCTGACCGATTCCGTTTGCATAAATATGGATACCGCAACAATAAACGCCCCGCATAGCGTTCAGCCAAAATATATAATAAAGAATGAAAGTTACCGCAACGCTGTTATGCATATATCGAAAAAATACAGCAATGCAAACCATATGCTTCCGGAAAAAGACGGCAGAGAATACTACCAGGCGTCTGCGAACAGCCTGGACGGCCATTATATAATTTTTTCTAACGACAGTCTTTGTTTTATTACATATAATAATTTTAAAACCATTTTTCCCATAGAAGATATTGAAACATCCAAAAAAAGGCGGCCGAAAAAGAATTAAATTTTTTCGACTTTTTTAAAACAGAAATAGAGTTATACAATCAAAATAATATGGCTCCAATGGCTTATACTTATATTATGCATAATATTTACGATTGGTATTTATCTGACAGCCCGGCTGAGAGGGCTATGATTGAACGGCGGCTCAATATTTTCAAAGACACGGGATATAAGATAACGGGAATTGACTTTTATGACAACGGCATTAATTATCTGCCGGAAAAACCGAAAAAATCAATTGATTCCGAAACGCATTATTTTAGGAATGAACTGAATATCGAATATGAATGGGATGACTTTAATTTATTGAACAAAAAATTGCCCCAACAATATAGATGGGAAGAAATGACGTGTCCTGGAAATTCAATGCACCAAAATACAAGTTCATTTATTAAACCAAACAGAAAATATGTGTCTTTTGACGGTTATTTTGAAATCATATATTCATATGATAATATTTTGCCGAATGAAAAAAACGTGCCTGAAGATATGGGTACATATAATTACAGCCCTTCAACAGCTGATAAAGATTTTGCATACTTAAAACATTTTAAAGACGATGTGATGCCTTATAACAAATATAAAAATACGGAAGAAGAAATTTATCCACATTATGGAAAAAATAGGACTAAAAATTCACATTCATATAATTAAAATTAAATGCCTTATATCTTTACGCCGGAAATAAACAACAGAAACATTTATAAATATACCGTTTATACAGCATAAAAATCAAATACCGTTTCAAACTGCTAAATTATATCCAAATAATAATAAGCGTCTGCCATTCCAGATAAATTATAAATGAAATCTACAAATATTATTATTCTTTAATTAACTAAACAAAATTTCCCAAAATAATTATACTTTTGCAAAATCAAAAACCCTGTAAGTATGCATCTTACAGGGCTTATATAATTGCGGGAGCTGGATTTGAACCAACGACCTTCGGGTTATGAGCCCGACGAGCTACCGAACTGCTCTATCCCGCGACATCATTCAACTATAATTTATAAATAAATATAGATTCACTATAAAGCCGATGAACGGACTCGAACCGTTAACCTGCTGATTACAAGTCAGCTGCTCTGCCAATTGAGCCACATCGGCATATCAACTCAACAAAAATATTATACCACCAAACATATAAAAGGTCAACCCTTATGCCAGTGGTAATTACTGTTATATTAAGTTAACATTTCCTATACCTTCAAAACCGAATAAAGTATTCCTTAGTCTTCCAATCGTAATAAGTTTAACTTAAGCCTTCTACAGCTCTATGCCTTTATTGCCTCCTGGCTTTCCTTTCTTTGGTCAAGCCCTCGACCTATTAGTATCGGTCAGCTTAATACATTACTGCACTTACACCTCCGACCTATCTACCTCGTAGTCTTCAAGGGGTCTT